>NZ_PIRZ01000002.1:300000-390794 GCF_003048575.1 Campylobacter concisus
AAAACTGATCTATATCATCAAGGCTAAATTTATGAAGTAAATTCTCTTTTATCTTTAAGCACTCACTAGGAGGCAAGCTCCTAATGATAGGCATATCAAAGCTATGCTCTTTGCGGAAATTTTCTAGTTTTATCTGATCCATGTTGTAGGTTTTGGCTAAATCAAATTTAGCCAAATTTCTATTTTAAAAGCTCTTTTGCGTATTTTAGGCCTAGCTCATAAGCTTTTGCGTTTGCCTCTTTGACCTTTTCAGGCACGCTTGCTAGCATCTCTTCACGCACTAAATTTTCATCCATGCACCCACTCATCGCCACAGCCACACCAAGAGCCACGACGCTTTGAGTGATGACGTTACCAACCTCATCTTTTGCGATAGAAATGATAGGAATTTCATAAATTTTCCAGTGCTTTTTATCTTCGTCACTTACTTTTACCAAATTTGGCTCGACAACGATCGCACCGCCCTCTTTCACACCGCTTTTAAAGGCATCGTAGCTTATCTGTGCAGTTGCTAGCATGAAGTCTATCTCGCCCTCGTTTGCATAAGGGTATAAAATCTCTTTCTCATCAAGGATGATATCGACCTTCGTTGGACCGCCACGCACCTGAGATGTGTAGGTAGATGCCTTGACGCCGTATCCGCCTGCTTTTATCTTGGCAGCTGAGAGGATCTCGCCTGCTAGTATGACGCCCTGTCCGCCAACACCGACAAATCTTAATTGTGACTTCATACTAGCTCCTCAAAATTTATCGCTTCACCACTCATAGCAGCTTTTCTTACCTTGTCGTAAGCCTTGGTATACTCTATCTTCTCTTCGTCTTTGTGCAATACGCCAAGTGGGAAAATACCCTTTTTTTCTTCGTCACTTAGCATATCAAATTTGACCTTGCTCGTCGTACGGCCCTTTATCCACTCTAAATTTTTGACCGCCTCGCCCATTTTGTTCTTGCGACCTAAATTTATGTGGCAGTTTGAAAATACATCAAAAAAGCTGTATCCATCGTGGCTAAAGCCCTCTACAAAGAGCTTTGTAAGCTTCTCTGGCTCGATGACGCTACCACGCGCGACAAAGCTAGCACCTGCGGCGGTTGCGAGCTTACAGGCGTCAAAGCTAGGATCGATGTTGCCGTATTGCGCTGTGACCGTCCACATGCCCTTTGGCGTGGTTGGGCTGGTTTGAGAGTTTGTTAGTGCGTAGATGAAGTTGTTAATTAGGATGTGATTTAGCCCGATATTTCGGCGGCATCCGTGTATCGTGTGGTTGCCTCCGATCGCTAGTCCGTCGCCATCGCCAGTTACTACGATTACGTGCTTGTCTGGATTTGCCATCTTTACGCCAGTGGCGTAGGCTACGGCTCTACCGTGAGTTGTGTGAATGGTGTTGCAGTCGAGGTATCCGCTAAAGCGACCAGAGCAGCCTATACCTGAGACCACGCAAACGTCGTTCATATCCCAGCCCATGGTGTCGATAGCTCGGATGAGCGCCTTTAGTATGACGCCATCGCCACAGCCCCAGCACCAAAGAGTAGGCATTTTATCTGTTCGTAAATATTTATCGTAATTAAAAGCCATAAATTTCTCCTATCTTCGCCTCGATCTCGCTTGGGCTTATCGGTCTGCCGTTTGCTTTTAGCAGTTTTGCAAAGTCATCTCTTAATATGATTTTTGAAATTTCGCCACTATACTGACCTAAATTTAGCTCGCAGACTAAAATTTTATTAAATTTATTTGATATCTCTTTTAGCTTTTTAGCTGGAGCTGGAAAAAGTGTGAGTGGCTTAAACAGCCCTACTTTTAGCCCTCTTTCACGTAAATTTAAGATCGCTTGCTTGGCTGAAAGCGCCACGCTACCAAAGGCGATGATGCAAATTTCAGCGTCGTTAAGCATAAACTCTTCAAATTTCTCGCACTCATCAGTGTGTAAATTTATCTTATCAAATAGCCTGTTCATTGAGTATTCAACGATCTTGCCATCTTCTGTTGGAAAGCCAGTAGCGCCGTGATGAAGCCCAGTGATATGGTAGTGGTAGCCTTTAAAGAAAGGATTTAGCGTAGCTGGCTCATCGGGTGCTGCCTCGTAGGGTTTATACTCTTTTGGCTTGCCACCAAATTCTCTTCTTTTATAAATTTCTAGCTCGCTAATCTCAGGCAAACGCACCCTTGCTTGCATGTGTCCTATCGTCTCATCAAGTAGCAGCATAACTGGCGTCATAAACCTAGCTGCGAGGTTAAATGCTCGAACTGTCTGCGTATAGCACTCCTCGAGGCTGCTGGGGGCTAGCACTATCATATTTATATCGCCATGAGTTGGGTTTTTAGCCTGCAAGATATCGCCTTGTGCGACGCGGGTTGGCAAGCCAGTTGAAGGGCCGCCGCGCATGACATTTACGATGACAAGTGGTATCTCAGCGATAAAGCCAAGGCCTATTTGCTCAGCCTTTAGTGAAATTCCAGGCCCTGAGCTAGCAGTCATCGCCTTAGCTCCGCTCGCACTTGCACCAAGAGAAACTGAAATTCCAGCTATCTCATCTTCCATTTGTATAAATGTACCGCCATGTTTTGGCAAAAGCACGCTTAGCTCATGGGCGATCTCGCTACTTGGAGTGATCGGATATCCGCCAAAGAAGTTACAGCCGCACTCGACCGCAGCCCTTGCTACTAGGGCATTTCCAGTTGATACTAGCTCTCTCATGCGCTCTCTCCAAGCTTTGCAAATTTATTTGCCTTTACGGCAGCGGCTCGCTCTTTGCTCTCAGCGGTTAGCTTTGCAAATTTAAAGCCTTTATCAGCCACATAAATGGCAAAATCAGGGCAGTGAAGCTCGCAGTCGCGACAGCCTATGCATGAGTCAGCATAGACGACCTCTATCATCTTGCCAAGCACCGCCTTTGGCTCAAGCCTCATCGCTAGCACGCCTGCTGGGCAGTAGCTCACACAGACATCACAGGCTTTACACCTGCTCTCATCGACCCAAACAGGTACGTTTTCTTTTACTATCATCTATATTCCTAATCCAAATTTTCTTTTAAAAATTTAATGTTTTTTCTAATATCAGCTTCGCTTTTACTTAGCTGCTCTTGCTCGCTTTCATTTATATTTAGCTCTAAAATTTCTTTTAAGCCCTCACGTCCAAGCCTTACTAGCCTGCCGCAACTTAGCTCATCATCAAGAAGCACGCTAGCACTTAAAATTTCATCACTCTTGCCCATGATCGCTTCACACATTTTCACAACTGCAGCCGCTGGTGCGTAGTAAGCTGAAGTGCCAAGAAGCTTAACGATCTTTGCGCCACCTGTGCTTGTCTCTTTTTTAAGAATTGCTAGCTCATTTTCATTTAAATTTTCGCTGATATTACTAGCAGATACGATCATCTCGTCGTTGTGAGCGCCAATTATCTTTGTCTTTAGCTCTTTTGCGTCCTTGTCTTTTAGAAGCGCTAGCTCATATCTGCATCTTGCCCCATCAAGCTCACCAGCCATGCCGATCACTTTATTTTTGCTAAAACCACTAAATTTATGAGCCGTCCAGACCATCATATCAAGCGGATTTGTCACGACGATTATCACCGCATTTGGTGCAAATTTTGCGATATTTTGAGCCGTTTGTTTTACGACTACGGCGTTTTTAAGAAGTAAGTCCTCTCTTGTTTGACCCTCTTTCCTTGGGCTTCCAGCAGTTACCACTACGATATCACTGCCCTCTATTAGCATAAAGTCATCGCCACCGCAAACGGTAGTTTTAGCATTAAAAACGCAGCTTGACTGCGCTAGATCGATAGCCTTTGCGCGTGCCACGTCACCAAATATATCCACAAGCGCAATCTCATCGCAAACTTCTCTCATGCAAAGCGCATAAGCTATGCTTGCACCGACGTTTCCAGCTCCAACTATACTTATTTTCATTTTCTCATCCTATTATTTGATTTAAAATTTTGCTTGGTCTCATGACCTCATTTGCCCTCACTTCATCTGGCAAATAATATCCGCCAAATTCCACGCTTGCACCATCATTTTGTCTTATCTCTTTTAAAATTTCGCTCTCATTTTTCTCTAGCTCGTCTGCTAAATTTTCAAAAATTTTACTTAAAATCCCGCCACTTTTTACCATCTCTCTTGCCCAAAAAAGTGCCAAATAAAAGTGCGACTCTCTAGTATCAAGTGTGGCATTTGGCGTTTTATTTTTATCTAGATAGCTAGCAACCGCTCTATTTAGCGCATCACTTAGCTCTTTTGCCTCTTTTTTTTGCTTAACAAATGCCAAATGCTCGAGCGAAGCACTAAGCGCTAAAAACTCGCCAAGACTATCCCAAAGTAGGTGATTTTTCTCTTTTAGCTCTTTTACAAGCGTTGGGGCCGTTCCGCCAGCACCTGTTTCAAACATCGCTCCACCAGCAAGTAGCGGCACAACTGAGAGCATTTTTGAGCTGCCACCTAGCTCAAATATCGGGAAAAGATCGGTTAGATAGTCTCTTAAAACGTTGCCAGTTACGCCTATGACGTCTTTGCCAGCTCTTATTGCTTCAAGCGATCTTAGCATCGCTTGCTCGTAGTTTAAAATTTCAAATTTCACACCAGCACTAGTAAATTTATCTCTAAATTTTTCAAATTTAGCTATCAAATTTCTATCATGCGCCCTGCTACTATCTAGCCAAAATATAAGCTCATCTTTTGAAATTTCGCCTCTTTTTAAAGCAAGCTCAAACCACGCATTTATCGCATCATCCTTTGCCTGCGTCATCCTAAAAATGTCGCCACTTTTGACGCTAAATTTAAAGACGCTCTTGCCCGCCTCATCAAAAACTACAAATTCTCCGTCCTCTTTTGCGATGAAGGTCTTATCGTGGCTGCCATACTCTTCGGCCTTTTTAGCCATGAGACCCACATTTGCTACGCTGCCTATACTGCTTACATCAAGCGCGCCATGCTCCTTAAAGTCCGCCACGCAGGCCTCATAAACCCTAGCGTAGGTCCTATCTGGGATCATGCAAAGTGAGAAATTTAGCTCGCCGCTTCTATCTTTTACCTTGCCAGAGTTTCTAATGAGCGCTGGCACGGAGGCATCGATGATAACATCATTTGGCACGTCAAAGTTGCTGGCATTTTCATTTAGTGCCCAAATTTTTGCCTTTTTGCTCAAAATTTCATCAAATTTAGCCAAAATTTCATCTTTATTTTTAAGAGTTGAAATTTTAGCAAACATATCTTTTAAGCCGTTTTTTGCCTCAACGCCATGAGCCTTAAATTCCTCACCAAATAGCTCAAAAACCTCTTTAAAGTAGCTCTTTATCGCGTGGGCAAAGATGACTGGGTCACTAACCTTCATCATCGTGCATTTTAGATGAAGGCTAAGGGTCAAATTCTCTTTTAGCGCCGTCTCAAAGCAGCTTTCATAAAATTTATCTAGCTCATCTACGCTTATAAAGGTAGCATCTACGATCTCGCCACTTTGGACAGCAAGCTCTTTTAAAAGCTCTTTTTTACCCTCTAAGCTTATGAAATTTATATAAAATTTCTCATCTTTACTAGCGATTATTGAGCGCTCATTTTCATAAAAATCGCCATTTTGCATGTAGCAAATTTTAGTTTTATTTGCCTTGTCCCAGTTACCGTTGCTATATGGGTGCTTTTTGGCAAATTCTTTAACCGGTGGCAAGACTCTTCTGTCTGAGTTTCCTTGCCTAAGCACTGGATTTACCGCGCTTCCTAGCACTTTTTGGTATTTTTTAGCGATCTCTTCGTCGTAGTCTGTGATGATCTCGTCTGGATAAAACGGCACGTTTATGCCCTTGCTTCTAAGTTCCTCGATCGCCGCTTTTAGCTGAACGAGCGTGGCTGAGATGTTTGGCAGTTTTATTATATTTGCCTCTTTGTGCGCGGTTAGCTCACCTAAAAGCTCTAGCTCATCGGCCTTGTTTAGCCCAAGCTCTTTGTTAAAAAGAGATAAAATTCGTCCAGCCAAGCTTATATCAGCCTTTGTTATGCTAATGCCAGCGCGGGATAAAAAGCTCTTAACGATAGGAAAGAGAGAGTAGCTTGCAAAAAGCGGTGCTTCGTCGGTTTTAGTCCAGATAATATCACTCATTTTAGCCCTTTTATTTTTTTAAAATTTATCACTTTCTTTATTAAATCTCGTTGTATTTTAGGCATTTGCCGCAAATTCTAGCTCTATTTTCCTATATTTTGGTTGTGCTCGCTTAAGGTTTTTGAAAAAATATGCTTTTTCGCCTTTTTATCAAGCACAAAGTATAAATAATCGCTCTTTGCAGGATTTATCGCCGCTTTGATCGCGCTTATCGAGACGCAGCAGACCGGACTTGGCGGAATGCCGTCGTTTAGATAGGTATTAAACTCACTCATATCACTTCTTATGCGCTCAGCCGTGATCACATCGTGTGAATAAATTCCATAGTTTAGTGTGCCGTCCATTTGCAGCCTCATGCCTTTATTTAGGCGGTTATAAATGACTGAGGCGACAAGTGGCATTTCAGCATCATTTGCAGCTTCCTTTTGAATGATCGAAGCGATCGTTAAAATTTTAAACCATTTTTTCTCGTTGTATTCGCCAAAAATTTTATTGCTGATCTCGCTTTGAGCCTTTTTTGATGAATTTACAAGATAAAAAGCAAGGTGCCTTTCGCTGATACCTATTGGAATTTTATATGTATTTGGCATCAAAAAGCCATCACTCACTGGAGCAAGGGCATTATATTCGCTATTTAGCTTAACTGGATCAAGTCCTAGCTGGGCGGCGATCTGGTTTAAAAAAACGATAGTCGTTTCGCCTGGTATTAGCGTTATCTCGGTTAAAGCTGCTTTTGATTTTGCAAGTTTTTTTAAAAAATCAACCCTTGAAATTTTATCTTGACCGATCTCTATCCAGCCAGATTGCGGAGAGCCGATAAAAAGTATGGCGTATTTGTCTA
Organism: Campylobacter concisus; assembly: GCF_003048575.1. NCBI lineage: Bacteria > Pseudomonadati > Campylobacterota > Epsilonproteobacteria > Campylobacterales > Campylobacteraceae > Campylobacter > Campylobacter concisus. Next base: position 306,924 of record NZ_PIRZ01000002.1, read on the forward strand.
TCACGCTTAAGTTAAAGTTGCGATTAGCTAAATAAGATATAATCTCGCCCACACTTCCCTTTGGTATAAAAACGACCTTGCTTGTGTTTATAGGGCGTGCCAAATAGACAAAAACACTTAGGAAAATGATGGCTACGATATCAAAAAAAATGTCTAAATATGGCTTTTTCATAAAATTTTTTATCATCTTGATTCTTTCATTTATCTTACTTTTAAAATACGGCATAAAAATTAACGATTTCGAGTTTTACGGCGTAAAATTGGAGCAATTATATATAAAATTAGATAAAAAAATAATTGCAAGAGCAAAGCAGATAAAGCTCCCAAATTTTAAGAAAGAAAGCAAGCAAAAAAGCAGCGATGAGCGCCTTTTAAATCTTAGTAAAAGCGTAGATTTTATAGATACGATTTTTCAAGAAATTTCACTTGAAAATGTGCAAATAGGAGATGATTTTAAACTAAAAATTCTATTTTTAGATGATATATTTTTTGTTGATAGCCCTTATTTAAACGTGGATATAAAATTCCAAAACGAACAGCAAGACGGAATAGATCTTTTTAGCGTTAGAAATTTAAGCTTTAAGGATTTTAATGTAAGCATTAGCGGCGAAGGGAGTGCAGATTTTGATAAAAATGACTATAAATTTGAGGGAAATTTCACCTCTCATGAGCTGCGTGGTAAGCTAAATTTTGCCCTAAAAGATACATTTTTAACCTACAAAGCTTATGATGTCGAGGCTGGAAGCATTAAAAACTTCATCGATGAGCTTGATAGACGCATAGAGCTAAATAGTGAAGTTAAAAACTGGATATATGGATACATCGTTGCTGATGATTACGAGCTAAAAGAGATAAATGGCAAGGCTGATCTAGCTAAAAATAACTTTTATCTAAATGATCTAAATGCCACCGCAAATACTAAAAATTTGCTCGTTAAATTTGAAAAAGGCTTACCAGCCGTAAATGTAGGTGAGACAAATATCACGCTTAAAAACTCAAAGCTTAAATTTGATCTTATTTCGCCTATTTACAAGGGTAAAAAGCTTGATGGCTCAAGCGTTGTGATAAATAATATCTTTGATGAAAAAAGCGCAAATTTAGAGCTTTTTATAAAGACAAAATCAATTTATGATGAAGCTATAAATGAGATATTAAAAGCCTATAAGATCGTCGTGCCAGTAAAACAGCTTAGCGGAAAAATGGATGCTAGCTTAAAAATTTTGATAAAACTAGACGAGAAAAGCTTAGAAAATTTTGATGAAAAAAGCGTCATTGCAAATGGAGAATTTAAGCTAAGTGATGCGGTTTTAGAAATAGCTGGAAGTAAATTTAATACCAAAAATGCTCTCGTAAAGCTCATAAATACGACGAATTTAAACATCGATGCTACTGGCTTTGGGCTTGAGTTTTTTAAAGCAAATGCTAAGGCCGATATAAATTTACAAAAAAGTACTGGCGAGATAAAAGGCGTGATAGAAAGCTTTGATCTAAAAGAAAAAAATGATGAAATTTTAGCCTTTAAAAATGAGCCATTTAACGCATTTTTGGACTTTAGCAAGGCTGATGAAACTTTGCTTAAGATAGAGCCATTTGGGCTTGATATGAGCTTTGGCAGTGAAAGTAAAATATCAACAAAAAATAGTAAATTTTTCATAGAAAGCTCGCCTGTTTTAAAGGAAAATGGAGTGCGTGGTTTTGATGAGCTTAGCATAAAAAGCAAGGATTTTACTGATCTTGAAATTTTTGCCAAAGAGGCAAACTTTGATTTGCCGTTTTTAGATAAAAATGGCTCAAAGTACGAAAATGACGATCTTAAAATTTTAGTCTCAAAAACTGGTGTGAAGGTAGATAGCGCAAGTAAAAAGTTAAGCCTAGACATAAAAGAAAAAGCCATAAACGTAAAAACTAAAGATCTAAATTTGCTAGTGCTTGACGATAACAAAACCAGCGAGCAAATCACGCCGCTTGAGCTTTTAGCAAAAAATGGCAATATCATTTTAAGGGATCTAAACAAGACCTTGCCATTTGCTAGCTTTAGTGCCGAGAAAAAGGGCAAAAGCACCTCGCTAAATGGGCTAGCAAAACAAGGAAGAGTTGGCTATTTTAACGATGAAAAAAGTATAAATTTAGACGCAACCGACATAAGCGGAGAATTTATCAACGACCTTTTTGGCATCAAGAGCTTTGAGGGCGGTAAATTTCGCCTAAAACTTCTTGGAGAAAGCACAAAAGATTTTAAGGCAGAGGTGAGATTTTTTGGAACATATCTCAAAGACTACATCTTTTATCAAAAGCTGCTTAGCTTCCTAAACTCCGTTCCATCGCTTCTTAGCTTTAAAACACCTGACTTTAACGACAAGGGCTTTACTGTTAAAAATGGTAAAATTTTGCTCACTAGAAATGGCGATATGATCGAGTTTTTGGCGATTGAAATGATAGGCACAAGTGCTGATATCGGCGGGCGTGGCACGATCGATCTAAAGAGTAAAAAGATAAACATCGACCTTGAGCTAAAGCTACTAAAAGACGCTAGCAGTATCATTGATAAAATTCCACTGGTAAATCAAATAATCCTTGGCAAGGACCGCTCGCTCTCAACTGTCATCGCCATACGAGGCACTACCGACAAGCCTGAGTACTCGACGCAGATCCTGCAAGACGCCCTGCTTTCGCCACTAAAGATAATAAGAAACGTGATTCAGGCTCCGTTTTTGATATTTGAGTAGTTTAAATCTACAACACACAGAAATTATAGAAAAATTATTGGCTGCTTCTAAAGCCAAGACTGGTGCTCATTTTTGATTATATATATTATCCTCGGCTCGCAAAGCGCGTAAAAAGGATATCAAAAGCTAAAGATCAAGGCTTTGATAGCTATTTTTTGATACTATAACCATTAAAATATTTTGATAAAAACATAAAATTTTACATATAAAAATATGTAAAATTTACTTCATCTCAAGGCGCATCAGATACATATCCTCGCCGTCAGTCACCTTTAAATTTTGGCTTTTGCACTTTGGGCAAGTAAAGTCATTTTCATTAAGCTCCCCGCCAAATCCACAATCCAAACACTCAATAACAATGCCTTGTAAATTTATCACAAGTTCGGCGTTTTCGCAGATCGTACCAGCCTTATAAACATCAAAAGCGCTCTGCAAATAATGAGGCTCCACTCCACTTAAACGGCCGACCTTTATCTCGATCTTGCTTATCTCTTTGGCGTTTTCTTTGGCGGCATTTTTCTCGCAAAGGCTAACTAAATTTTGAACGATACTAAGCTCGTGCATTAGCAGATCCTTGGTAGTAGCTCGCCCTTTGGCGGCTCGAGAAATCTTCTTGATTTATAGGCGTTTTCAATGATGACACGCTCGTTTTTAGCCTCCATTACCTCGCCTATTATCATCGCGTTTTGATCAAATTCTCTTAAAATTTTAAGCGCAGCCTCGGCCTCGTTCTCATCAACAGCCATCACAAAAGTGCCCTCATTTGCAAGCTCATAAGGCTCAAAACCAAATAGCTCGCAAACGCCCATAACTTCGTTTGACACTTTGATATTTTCTTCAAAAACTAAGATGTCAAATTTACTAAATTTAGCCCACTCATTTAGCACCGCACTTAGTCCGCCCCTTGTCGCATCACGCATGCACTGCGGCTTTATGCCAGCGCTAAATAGCTTTAAAGCAACCTCTTTTAGACTCTTACAGTCACTTTTTAGATCAAGTCCGAGCTCAAATTCCTCTCTTGCTGCTAGCACCACGCCGCCGTGTCTGCCAACATCTCCAGAGATTAAAATTTTAGCCCCTGCTTTTAAATTTTTAAGCTCCACACCTTCGCAAACTATTTCGCCAATGCCTGCTGTGTTTATAAAAATTTTATCGCATTTGCCCTTTGGTACGACCTTTGTATCGCCACAAACTACGCTTACACCGCTCTCTTTGCAAGTTTTAGCAAGCGAGCCAAGCACACGCTCGAGCTCTTCTATACTAAGCCCCTCTTCGATTATGAGCGAACAGCTTAGGTATTTTGCGCTTGCACCAACCATCGCAAGATCGTTTATCGTGCCACAAGCTGCGATCTTGCCGATATCGCCGCAACTAAAAAAAATGGGAGTTACCACAAAGCTATCAGAGCTAAATGCGATCTTGCCGCTTAAATTTAATATCGCAGAGTCGTTGCTTTGCCTTAAAATTTCGTTATCAAAAATTTTAAATATTGTCTCGTTTATAAGCGAGTTCATCTCCTCGCCACCGCCGCCGTGGCTTAGCATTATCTTTTTCATTAAATTCCTTAACCAACTCTTGCGTATTTAAAATATGCCGCACAAGCACCCTCGCTTGAGACCATGCACGATCCTATCGGATTTTGCGGATTGCAAACTTTGCCAAAGACTTTGCACTCTGTCGGTTTTGCTAACCCTCTTAAAATTTGCCCACAAATGCAAGCCTTGCTATCTCCCGCACTCTCTACGTTGCAGTCAAACTGCACTCTGGCATCAAGATAGGCAAACTCGTCTCTTAGCTTCATACCGCTTTGTGCTATCTCACCAAGGCCTCTCCAGACAAAGTCGCATGGCTCAAAGTATTTAGCTATGAGCTCTTTTGCCTTAACATTACCTTCTTCTTTGACAGCCCTTGCGTACTCGTTGTAGACTTCATGTGTGCCTGCATTTTGCTGACGGACTAAATTTAAGACACTTGCCATGATGTCAAGCGGCTCAAAACCGCTAATGGCAATCGGTCTTTTAAACTCATCTGCTAGCTCTTTGTAAATTTTACTACCGGTGATGACGCTCACGTGACTTGGGCCTAAAAATGCGTCTATCTTCACGTTTTCATCGCTCATTATCGCTCTAACTGGAGCTGGGACGGTTACGTGATTTATGTGAAAATATAAATTTTTAATGCCCTGCTGAAGCACTTTTTCAACCAAATTTGCACTCATTGGCGTCGTCGTCTCAAAGCCTATGGCAAAAAACATGACCTTTTTATCTGGATTTTGCTTAGCGATATTTAGCGCATCAAGTGGCGTGTAAAGCGCTCTTATGTCGTGTCCTTCGCCACGAAGCTTTTGCAAGCTTGTCTTTGAGCCAGGCACTCTTAGCATATCAGCTAGCGTGCAAAAGATCACATTATCCATGCTAGCAAGCTTACAGGCCTCATCTATGCGGCTCTTTGGCATCACGCAAACTGGACAGCCTGGGCCGTGGATAAAATTTATATGCTCTCCTACCAAGCTTGGTAGTGCAAATTTCATAATGCTATGCGTGTGGCCGCCACAAATTTCCATGATATTTAAGGGCTTTGTGCTCTCTTTTTTTATAAGTTTTGAAAGGGCTAGGATTAAATTTTTATCGCGAAAGTCATTGATAAGATCCATCAAATTTTCCCCGCGTTCATATCATCAGCGATCTTTTGATAGACCTCTAAACTCTCAAGCGCAAACTGCGTATCAATCTTTTGCATAGCGTATCCAACGTGGATTAGCACATATTCGCCAACTTTTACCTCTTCAGAGATGAGATCAAGGCTTACCTTTCTAGTAACACCTAGAGTCTCAACGGTAGCAACGTTATTTTCATCTATTTCTATTACTTTTGAAGGGATTGAGAGGCACATTATCTTAGCTCTTTTTTAAATTCCAAATAACTTATCCATTTATCGATGCCCTCACCTGTTTTGCTGTCTATCACAAAGATATCAACCTTTGGATTTAGCTTTCTAGCGTCGTTTTTCACTCGCTCGATGTCAAAGTCAAAGTGTGGCACAAGCGAAGCTTTTGTAATGAGAAGCACATCAGCAGCTCTAAACATCACTGGATATTTACTCACCTTATCATCGCCCTCTGGCACCGAAAGAAGCACAGCGTTAAAATGCGAGCCAACGTCGTAGCTTGCAGGGCAAACTAAATTTCCAACATTTTCTATAAAGACTAGATCAAGCTCGTTTAGTGGCAAGTAATGAAGGCCTTCGTGAACCATAAAAGCATCCAAGTGACAGGTCTGACCTGTGCTTATCTGATGAGCCTTTGCGCCAGCCTTTACGATGCGGTCGGCGTCTTGATTTGTCTCCAAATCGCCCTCAACAACGCCTATTTTAAACTTACCAGCCTTTATCGTAGCCTCTAAAAGCGTCGTCTTACCAGCACCAGGACTACTCATCAAATTTACACAAAGTATCTTTTTCTCATCAAGATGAGCTCTATTGTGGGCGGCCTCTTTATCGTTTTCAGAGAGAATTTTCTCTATCACGTCTATGGTTTTACTCTCGTTTAGCACAGGGTGTGCGTGAGCCTCGTGGCTATGTTCGTGCGCGTCATGAGCGTGATCTGTATATCCATCATGAGTGTGTGGGTGCGAGTGAGTGGTGCCATCAGCGTGAGTGTGAACGTGGGCGTGATTACCCATTGAACAACCGCAATCTTTACACATTTTTTCATCCTTTTTTATTAATTTATGGAGATTTTAACTCTTAAATTTAAAAATAAAATTAAATTTTTAGGATTTTTTACAAATGCTTTGACTAAATTTACCTTACTCTTTTTGCCTAATCTCATCCAACTTATCAAAATTTTTATCACCGAGTAGTTTTTTGCTATTTTTTTGGGCATTCTTTTGGATTATTAGATTCTTTAGTCTAGCTTTGCCATTATCCATCACCATCAAAACAGCATATGCATCAACGTCTTCTTCTCTCATTTCATTTTCAGTATTAGCCGCACTATCAGGTGACATATAAAACTGCTCTATGCCGTATTTTACTAGTGAGTAGCCGTCATATCTACCAGCTAAAAACACTCCATTATCTGGCTTGCTTATACTAAATTTAGCAAAGTTGTAAGTGCCATTAGTATCTGGCTTTAAAACAGCATAAACTCTAGCCCCATCTCTTACTCTCTCATCGTATTGGTCGATATGGCGGTCATCTTTATCATTTTCGTCAAAATTTCTTAAATGAAAATTTGAAAATTCATAGTTTAAATCAACATAGTTTCCACGAAAAAGATCTCTTGGATCGTAAAGACTTACCCTTACTCTTACCTCTTGCCCAAAATAAAGTGGCATAAGTGCGTAGCCAAGCATAATGCCAATAAGTGAAATTTGAAAAACTATAGCTACTATTAATACTTTTATCTTCATTTTTTACGTCCTTTTCTAGCGACAACTAGCACTATGAAAGCAAACACCATAAATAGCGCCGTAGCACCAATATAATCACCCATTAGCTGGAAGTACCTCACGGCTGCAACCAAAAATATCATACAAAGACCAAGTTTTAACTCACCTTTTTTTATAAGGACTGCAGCTGTTATGATATTTGCGAGCGAGAAAAATATATTTGCATAGCCAGGCCCGTAGCTAAAGACAAATGGCAACGACACGAGAAGTGCCCCAAGTAGCAAACCACTCTTATTTTTTTCTTTAAAAAATAGTGCAAAATAAGCAACGCTAAATAAGATAAAGACAAAGCCAAAGTTGCTTTTAAAAAATGACTTCACAAACCAAAGCTTTTCATCTCCAATCTCAAATAAATTTCTTTCTTCAAATAAAAGCAGACAAAGCAACAACACAAAAACGCCAAAATTTTTACCAAATTCTTTCGTAAATGCGCCAAGCCCTACTCTAAATTTATCTAGTAGCGGTGAAATGCTAATAAGTAAAAGTGCATAAGATAGCGATATGATCGCAACCATCGGAAGTCCAAACAAAAAGCCATAATCAAATATCGCCCTAAAACCACTAATGTAGCCACAAAATGAAATGATGTATATAAAAATATCCATAAAAAGGACAAAAGCAAGCCATTTTGAGTCGTCTTTGTAAAGCGTATATGCGCCAAGTACTATAAAAATGATAAAGCCAAAACCAAAGTCGCCCTGATAAGCTATCATAAAAAACCAAACTGTCGCAAAGATAAGGCTTTGGGCTACCAACACACCTTTTTTACTAGCAAAAGAAACCGCAAACGCTCCGATACTCCAAAGCAAGATACCGCCACTTGGCTCATCGCTAATGTTATAAATTTGAGCAATAAGAGCAATCGCCGCACCAAAGCAGAAATTTCCAAGAAAAAACATCGCCGTTGATAGATTTTCCTTTCCCTTTGCAAGATAGTAAATTCCACCAAAATTTACAAGCCCAAGTATAAATAACACAAGTGCCAAACGTCCTAGTTTTGGTATCTCTTCCCAGTTTGCACCAACGAGCGTAAAAAAGGCTAGCGCAAAAAAAAGATATGCTACGAGCTTTAGGACAAAACTTATCTTGTCACTATGGGCATCAGGGTCGATGTCATATAAATTTGCTATTTTTATAGCGGTCTCTTTATCGACTATTCCATCACTTTGCCACCGATCCAGCTCTTTTATTAAAAAAATTCTATTTAAAAAGTTCATTATTCACACTTTCTTTTATAAGATATACAAAACACCAAATTTCTAGCCAGTACCTTAAATACCGTATTTATGTCCATTGATACTGCCTTAGTCTTTCAACAAAAAATATAATTGTGATTTAAAATATAAAAAAATACAGAAGCTAAAATGCTACCGATAATAAAAATTTTTAGCAAGGTAGCTTGGGCCAGACTCCTAAACTTTGCTTTAAAAATTTCTCGCTTAAGTCTAAACCCAAGTAAAAAGAAAAAAACGGCCATCAAACTATCATTTACAAAAATAATAAGGGGCTTTTGTATCGGCGATTTGCCAAAATTTAGCCTTGTATCGATTTGTAAAAATGAGTTATAAAAACTGCTTAAAAAAATATTTTCAAAGATAAATGCCACTAAAGCAGCAGCGATAAGAAAGATACCACCGCTAGCTTCACCTATAAAAAAATCCCAAAAATTCCTAAACTCCATAAAGACCCTTAAAAAACTAAAACCTAGGAATAGCTGCCCTTGTGAGTTTAGAAAATTTTACACCCTTTAAGCCGGCGATCCTTTCAGCAAAGCGTTCAATTTTGCCAGCCTCGCCTCTTATTGAAATCGTTTCTAAGCAGTTATGGTGATCGACATGAACATGGTTTGTACAGATGATTTTCACATCAGAGCTATGCTCTATATCCATCTTTTTATTCACCAAATCGTTGTGATGATGCATATAAATGAGCGTCAAAACCCCGATCAACTCCTCACTAGCGTCCTTCCAGCTATCACTTACGATCTTTTCGCGTATCAAATCCCTCGTAAATTCGCTCCTAGAAGCGTAGCCTTGTTCGCTAACCTTTTTATCTAGTTCGTCTAGTAACTGACTAGGCAAAGAAACACTAAAACGTATAACACTATCCATTTTTTGCTCCTTTCTCGTTTGATTACCGTTTACAATCATTATACATCAGTTATTTTAAAATGTGGATAAATAATAATAAATTTGCCCTAAATTTACGTTAGAATCGTTGCTACAGAATTTTTTATTGATATGAAATTTCAAATTTACTTTAGTAAATTTTTTGTAAATGATATCAAGTAAAGTCTTATTTTGAAAAACTCCGCCACTTAATAAAATCTCCTTTTTCTCATTTTTAGAAATTTCAAAAATAATATCAGCTATACCATTTATAAATGCCGTTGCAGCCACTCTTGGCTCATCTTTTAAGGCATTTTTAAAGGCTTCTTTAAAGCCGATAACTCCATCATTTAGACTAAATTTATAACACACATCCAAATTTTTATCATAAAGTGCTTCAAGTCTCATACCACTCTCACCCTCAAAGCTTGAGTGAAAAAAACCACAGATAATAGCACCAAATGCGTCAAATATCCTACCAAGCGAGCTGGTGCGAACCAAATTTAGCCCCTTTTGCTCCATTTTTTTAAAATTATGAAGTATTTTTTCATCAAAATTTACTAAAAATTTACCAGCTTCGTCCTCAAGAGAGTATTTTAAAATAATAGAATATGCGATTAGATAAATATTTTTGATGCTGTTTTCGCCCCCAAATAGGCTAAATTCATCAAAATGATAAACTCGCTCGTAATTCTTTTTATCTAGCCTAAAGACCTCGCCACCCCAAATTTTGCCATCTTCCCCGTATCCAGTGCCGTCAAAACAAAAGCCAATGTACTTTTTATCTGCTAGATCGTTTTCAAATATTACGCTTAGTAGATGTGCGTAGTGGTGCTGCAAATAAACTAGCTCAAAGCCCTGATCCTTTGCCCATTTTGTATTTAAAAAATTTGGATGCAGATCGGCTATGACCTTGTCGATTTTTAGATCATAAGTCGTTTCAAAGAGTCTAAAAATGTCTTTAAACCTATCAAAAGTCGCCACATTTTTAAGATCTCCTATATATGGGCTAACCATTAAAAGGCCGTCTTTGTAGATACAAAATGAGCTTTTTAGCTCCGCTCCAAGGGCTAAAAATGTCCCTTTTTGCTTAAAATTTGTATGGATAAAATTTGGATTTAAGCCACGGCTCGTTCTTGTGAAAATTGTCTCATCATCAACGCAAAATGCGATACTATCGTCACTCGGTGAGTAAATTTCTCGGTCGTGATCAAGGTAAAAGTCTATGACATCACCTAGCTTTTCTCTTAGTTCGCTCTCATCTTTTATCACAACTTCGCCTGAGATATTTGCGCTAGTTGCGATGATGTCGTGCTTGAGATACTCAAAAAGCAAAAGATGTATGCCGCTAAATGCAAGCATGACGCCAAGCTTGTTTAAATTTGGAGCGACACTTTTTGCGATATTTGAGCCACTTTTTGCTTCAAGTAAGACGATTGGCTTTAAATTTGAGCTAAGAAGCTCGGCCTCTGCCTCTGAAATTTTTGCTATTTTTCTAGCGTTTTCTAAATTTTTACTCATCAGTGCAAAAGGCTTGCTTGGGCGGTGTTTTCTAGCTCTTAGCTCGCAAACTGCGGCTTCATTTGTCGCGTCACAAACCAAATGAAAGCCACCAAGCCCTTTAATGGCTAAAATTTTACCCTCGTTTATGAGCTTAGCCGCCTCTTTGGCTGCTTCGTTCCCACTAGCCAAGACTTTGCCAAATTTATCTTTTAGATATAGCTTTGGCCCGCAGTTTGGGCAAGAGATAGGCTCTGCGTGGTAGCGACGATTAAGCGGGTCTTTATACTCGCCACCGCAAAATTCACACATTTGAAACTCGTTCATTGTCGTATTTACCCTGTCGTATGGCAAGGCTTTGATGATGGAAAATCTCGGTCCGCAGTTGGTGCAGTTTATAAACGGATACTTGTAGCGTGGATTTGCTGGGTCATAAAACTCGCGCAAACAGTCATCGCAAAGTGCGTAATCAGGCAAGATAGGCGCTTGTTTGGTCGCTGATTTTGAGGCGATGATCTCAAGTTTTTCATAAATTTGATCTATCTTAAATTTACTAAGCTCATCGATCCTAGCAAGGGCTGGTAGCTTCTCATAGAGCTCCTTTTCAAAAGCCAAAAAACTAGCCTCATCGCCACTAAAATTTAGCTTTACGCCCTCGTCGTCGTTGTAAATTTCGCCAACAAGCTTAAGTTTATCCGCTAAAGTATAGACAAAAGGTCTAAAGCCCACACCTTGAACTAAGCCTTTGATCTCATATCTAAAGCTTGATCTCAATGCCAAATCCGGGATCAAAATCTGTTTTTATATTTGGGTTTAGGTGCTTTTTTATCAAGTTGCTAACTACTTTATTATAAAATAAATCCCCGCTTAAAGTAACATTTTTAATGTTAAATTTATCTCGTTTTTCATAACTAAAATCGCTCAAAAAGTGCGCCAAAGACTCAGTGCAACCAAAGCTGATATTCTTCTCTCCAGCGCCAGCAAGGATAAATGAAATAATACTTTTTACAAACTTAACCCCGTCTAAACCAAAGTCATCTTTCATCTTATAATCAATCCTAACGCCCTTTTTACCGCTAAAATCAGCTGCCATTAATAGCAATTTCTCCCCTGCTTTTTTAAAGTCATCGCTTAAGCCAAGTAAGCGTCCAGCTATGCAAAATAGCGAGAAAAAGCTAGCATTTGAGCTAAATTTACCGCTCGGTAAAGTATGTTCTTTGCTGAAATTTTCAAGTAGCCTTTCACCACCTTCCTGGGCTCTTATAAACTCATAAATTTCTTCAAAGCTACTAAATTTAGGTAAAAAGAGAAGCTGGGTTTTGCTCGTCTTTGAAAGCAGGCAAATTTCATCATCGCTAAATTTGCTAAATTTTAGGCTCAAAGCTATATCGCTAAAATTACTAAGCTCAAATTCCTCGTTTTTTGCATAGAAAAATGGGCTTAAAAGTGCGCTATTTTCGAGTAACACTAGCCTTGAAAGAGCATTTTTTTGCTCTTTTACACTAACGCTTAAAAAGCCAAAATTTTCTTTATTTAGCTGTTCGCAAACGGCGTAAAGAAAAAGATCGTTTGGTGCCATCACGTCAAAAAATAGTGGCGTGTCCTCGTGATTTTGTCTATAAATGGTTGTCGTCTTTAGTGCTAAAAGTGGCTTTTCAAAACTAGCCAGAAATGTCAAAACTCTATCATCAGCGATAAAAATTTTTGGTAGCTGCTTTAAATTTACAGGCATCAAAAAATTTGTGTCAAAATTTGCCCCAAGAGAAATTTCATATAAATTTTCGTCCTGCTCTATGCAAACGCTCTTGCCATTTTGCAGTAAATTTAGGCAGGTTTTTAGCTTTTCATTAAAATTATCAAGCGTTATCTCGCCTTCAAATTTACTCTCACATAGCACGCCACTTTCATTTAAGATAGCCTTTTCGCTAGCCAAAAATGTGCTCGCTTGAGTCGGAGTTAGACCACCAAATTTTATCTTATTTATCTTGCTATCTTCATCAAGCTCACTTGCAGCCAAGACCTCACTGTGCTTTATAAAAAGACTAAATGGCAAGAGCACACTTGCTTTATTTGCCACGCTCTCAAGCTCGCTGGTATTGCCACTTACCTTTAGACAAATTTCATCATCTTTGCACTTTAGACTATGAAATAGATCACCAGCAAGCAAGCGTAAAAATGGCACCAGAAACGAAGCGTCCTTGTGGCAAGTAAATTTAAAAGCAAGTATCATTTTAAACCTTTTTTAGCGTATTCATCAACGATATCATTTAGGGTAAAATTTGCCACCTTTTCACACTTAAAATCAAGCTCTTTTAAGTGATAAAGCAGCGTTTTTTCTAAAATATTAGAAGCGTTTATAACCTCATCTGAGAGGCTAAAATTTGATGATTCTATGCGGCTAGGCACGATGCCTAAAATTTTGGTCGTAGGTCTATCGCCCGCAAGCTCCATTAGATGAAGGGTCTGGAGCATCTCTATCTCGTGAGCCGAGCCGTCCCAGCTGATAAAATTTGGTACATTTAGAAAGTCGAAAAAATAAACATCGCCCACGCTTGCGCCATTTGCGCTAATGCAATCAACGACGATAAGATAGTCAAATTCGCTTATTATGTGAGTTAGGGCGAGGGCTAAAGTGCCCCCGTCCATTAGAGTAAGCTCGTTTTTAGAACTTGTAAATTTGTAGTTTTTGGCCATCAAATTTACAAAATGAGCACCTATGCCCTCATCGGCAAACATCACGTTGCCGATACCAAGAACTAGCGCTCTCATCAGTGTTCTTTTACAAATTTATAGCCACTAACGATAGCGTCCATCGCTCCATTTTTGCCTTTAACAGCGTTAAATACTGCCATATAAACATGAATAGGTACAAAAATCATAATGACCCACATACAAATTCTATGTATCGTTCTGACATTTGCTAGTCCGCCCATAAGCTCTTCAAAAAACCTAGCTGGCTCATAAAGCGCTCCGCCAAGTCCCTCATGATAAACATGAACATAAAGCACAAGACCGCTTAGGCAAATAAGAGTCAAAACAAGATAAAAGAAAAAGTATGAGGCAAACTGCAAAGGATTATAAACGCCCCTTAAATGCGGATGTGGCCCCATAAAAAGATAGTATTTGATCTGTGCGATCCAAATTTTTGGATTTAGAAAATCAACCACACTCATCCACTCTTTTTTGCTATGTTTATCAAAGACAAATAGATAAAATTTAAAGATAAACGCCGCTATTAGCACAAAACCAGCGATCTGGTGAGCCATACGCCACTTTGCTTGCATAAAATTTGTAGGCTCGCTCGTGATCTCTGGACTCACAAAAACGTATGAGATATAGTAGCCACTCACAACTAAAAGTGTGATCGCTGCAAATCTAATCCAGTGTGTCAGCCTAACGCCGATGGAGAATTCGTATTCGCTGATCCTGTCAGCATTTTTATGTGACATATTCTCTCCTTACAAATTTGGATTTATCTTATAAGTACTCAAATCATTTCCCTTTGTATCCATAACATGCACAGCGCATGCGATGCAAGGATCATAAGAGTGAATTTTTCGTATTATCTCAAGTGGCTTTGAAAGATCAGCGATCTTTAAACCAACTAAGCACGCTTCGTAGCTTCCCATTTGATTTTGTGAGTCTTTTGGAGAGGCGTTCCATGTGCTTGGCACGACTGCTTGCCAGTTTGTGATAACACCATCTTTTATGCGGCACCAGTGGCTAAGCGCACCTCTTGGAGCATTGCCTTGAAAATTTCCTTTGTACTCTTTTTTGTTATCGATTACATATTTTGCGCAAGTCTCTTGATCTGATTTTAAATTTTCTACCAAGGCATTAAATGCGTCCATTGTGTGCTCTGCTACTACTTTTGCCTCAAGCATACGAGTAGCGGTTCTGCCTAGAGTTGAGAAAACTGCGCTTAGCGGTAAGCCGCTCTTTGCTAAAAATTCATCAACTACTTTTTTAACTCTCTCGTTGCCTCTAGCGTAGTTTATAACGATACTTGCTATTGGACCCACTTGCATAGGCAAGCCATCATATCTTGGTGCTTTGATCCAGCTATATTTACCCTTTGTGTCAAAAAGCTTGCTGTGAGCTAGTTTGCCCTCGGCGTCTATGCTCTCGCCGTCAATAAGACCTGTGTAGTTTGCCTCTGTCTCGCCGTCGTATGGGTGGAGCGCTTTGTCGTTTTTATACCAAGACCTAGTAGCCTCTTCAGTGATTTTATTTTCATCGATATCATAAACCTTGTTAAGATCGCCATTTAAGATATAGCCACCTTTAAATAGATGATCATTTTTACCAATCAAAAACTCATCGTAGCAGAGTAAATTTGCCACACCAACGTCGTTTAGAACGCTTGGCTCATTACCATAAGCTTTAGCTGCCATCAAGATATCTGGATAGTAAGCTCTATCAACAAATTCTTTGATCTCGGCAAATTTGCTCATATATTCGCCCATTCTAGCTGGATCCATAAGGTCCATTACGCAGGTCACGCCACCAACTGTTAAGCTTTGTGGATGTGGGTTTTTCGCGCCAAAGATAGCCATCATCTGAGCTGCAGTTCTTTGGATTCTTAAACACTCTAAGTAGTGAGAGAGAACGATCAAATTTTGCTCTGGCGTAAATTTATATGTGCTATGTCCCCAGTATGCGTTGGCAAATGGTCCAAGGTTGCCCTTTTTAACAAATGCTTCAACCCTCTCTTTTACATCTTTTAGCTTGTCAGCTCCCGTGGCAAATGGCAGATCAGTATATTTAAACGCCTCTTCGCTAGCTTTATGCACATCTGCACTTAGTGCAGAGACGACGTCCGCCCAATCCATGCCATGAAGCTGATAAAAATGCACGATGTGATCGTGAAGATATAAAGCTGCGTTCATCAGCGTTCTAGTTAGCTCAGCATTTAATGGAGGCTTGATGCCAAGGGCATTTTCAACTGCAATAATGCCTGCTCGGTAGTGTGAGTATGTACAAACGCCACAAATTCTTTGCATAAAAAAGCCAGCATCTCTTGGATCTCTGCCTTTTACGATCTGCTCTAAGCCACGCCAAAGAGTTGAGCCAGAATACGCCTCTTTTACGACATTATTTTCATCTACGACAACTTCTATTCTTAAGTGTCCCTCGATACGTGTTATAGGGTCTATTACTATTCTTTTTTCACTCATTTTTTCGCCTTATTCTTTATCTTTACTCATAGAAGCTATAACAGCGTGAGCTGCTATGCCAATGCCTGTAAGAGCTAAAATTCCAATGCCAACTTTATCGCTTACATTATCAGCTCCAAGACCTAAAACAGTATCAAAGAGTCTGTCTGCCATAGGCTCTTCAAATGGTCCCATCGTATCCCAGAAGTCTGGCTCTGAGCAGCCTATACAGCCGTGTCCCGCTTGAACTGGCCATGATGTGTGCTGGTTAAATCTCTCGCGTGAGCAGTTATTAAATGTATATGGACCTTTGCAACCTACTTTATATAAGCAGTAGCCATTTTTTGCGCCTTCATCACCGAAGTTTTGGACAAACTCGCCAGCGTCAAAGTGACCACGTCTTTCGCAAAGATCGTGAATTCTTAAGCCATAAGCCCATTTTGGTCTATTGTAAACATCAAGTGCTGGAAGTGTGCCAAAAAGCAAGAAATGAAGCACGTTGCCAACGATATTTTTCTCACTTGGTGGACAGCCCGCAACATTAATAACTGGCTTATCAGTGACCTTTGAAAGTCCCACTGAATTTGATGGATTTGGCCTTGCAGCTTGAATGCCACCAAAGCTAGAACAGGTACCGATCGCAAAGATAGCAGCTGCGTCTTTTGAAGCATTTACGGCATGAGTTTTACCTGTTGTGCCATGAGGTCCAACTGTTAAGAAATTTTCAGTCGCACCAGTTGGGATACCGCCCTCAACTAGCAGGATGTATCTACCTTTGTATTTTTCGATCGCGCTCTCTAAATTTTCTTCAGCCTGCCAACCAGAAGCTGCCATGATAGTTTCGTGATATTCAAGGCTTATGTAGTCAAATATAAGACTATCTATGCTTGGAGCATCGGTTCTTAGTAAGCTCTCGCTACAGCCTGTGCATTCTGCCATATGAAGCCATATCACAGGAAGCCTATCGCTAAGCTCAGCAGCACGAGCAACCATCGGTGTCATAGCACTTGGTAGAGCCATAAAAGCTGTCATCGCACCAGCCCACTTCATAAAATCACGCCTCGTAAAGCCCTTTTCTTTTAAAAGCTGCGCAATACTCGAGTCGCTTTTTATCTTAGGCAACGCACTAAGCTCACTTAAGCGTCTATCTATCTTTTGACGCAAGTCATTATTCATATAAGCTCCTTTGCTTGAAAATTTTACTTTTGTTAATAATATCTTTGTTTAAAGAAGTAAAAAATTATTTTATAAAATTAATATTTGTAATTAAATAAATTTTAACTAAAAAATTTAAAATCCCTTTTTTCACGATATATTTTCAAAATATAAAAAATAATATTTTGAGAAATTTTATTTTATTTTGATGAATCTTCAATATTTTAAGCATATTATTCTGAAAGTAAATATCAACTATAATTTTTAATGATTTTTAAAAATTTAGCATATTTAAGGCGAGAGAAATTTTTGAGATAAAAATTTTTAAAAGCCCAAATGGATGAAATTTAGGCTTTTAAAGTTGCATTAAAATGGCCAGATAGCTTCCATAAGCCTTGTGCCCCAAGGTTTTTTGGTAGATTTGTCTAGCTCACCCTCTGTTTTATATAAAATTTTAGCGTCAGCTATATATTTTGAGTCGATTTCGTTGTTTTGTGAGATGTCGTAAGGTCTGATAACGCCGCTTACTTGCATGATCTGTTTTTCGCCGTTTATAAGTAGCTCGCGGCTACCCTCGATAAAGTAATTGCCGTTATTTAGTATTTTTATGATCCTAGCTGAAATGGTTGCGGTAAATTTCTCGCTTCTGTTGCTCGTGCCACTTCCTGTAAATTTATTGCCACCGCCTGCTTTAAAGCCGATGTCGCCATATTTGTTTAGATTATCAGCTATATTTGAAAGTGGAGCGGCTCCAGCCGTAAATACACCTCCGCCAAGCGAAACGGTGCTATCTTTGTTGGTACTTTTGCTACCAGTTGAAGTTTGGCTTGCATTTTCTGAGATAACGATAGTCACGATATCATTTACATTCATCGCTTTTCTATCTGAAAAAAGAGGATTTTCGCCCTTTCCAAAGAGGCTGCCAGCGTTGCTTTGTCCGGTTCCACTATCTTTTGAAGGGAGTTGCTCGACATAAACTGGGGGTTTCATATTGATATGAGGATCAGCGCTTGGTGTGCAGCCAGTGCAAATAATGCCCGCAGATAAGACGAGCCAAATCGTTTTATGGTTCATAAAAAATGCCTTAAAATAAGTATCTTTGTGCTAGAATTAAGCAATTTAAGTTCCTAAAAAGGTCGCAAATGAAAAGTTGTTACGTTTTTACAGACAAAAATTTAGCACATCTGCAAGAAATTATAGCTACAAAATTCAAAAAAGTTGAGATTTTTAAAATAATCCCAGATGAAAACGATAAAAATAACTTAATAAGCTCAAATGAAAAAGAGTTTTTTCTTAAATTTATAGACAAATTTGAAGAGCTAAAGGCCAAAAGCGACTTTGTTATAGTTCTTGGCTGTGAGAGCTTTAGTGTCTTTGGTAAAAGTGAGCTAAATTTAAAGCTAGCAAGAAATTTAAATACGCCAATTTTTGACGAAAATGCAACCGAGCTAAGGGCGCTAAATCCAAACTCAAAGCTTCTAATCACCGATAAGATAGATGAAATTTTAAACTATCAAGCCCAGATCGTCACTCCTTTTAAATTTCAAAGTTTGCTTCTAAAAAGAGCTAAAATGGCAAATAAGACCGTTATTTTGCCAGAAAGCGATGATGAGAGGATATTAAAAGCAGCTCACATCGTACTAGAAAAAGATGCGGCAAATATCATCTTACTAGGACTTGAGAGCGAAATTTCAAAAAAGGCAGCTGCTTTTGGGCTAAATTTGAGCAAAGCCAAAGTGATCAATCCAGCGCAAAACGAGCTGACAGATGAATTTACAAAGAAAATTTATGAGCTTAGAAAGCATAAAGGCGTTGATGAAGCCAAGGCAAATGTGCTTGCAAAAGATAAAATTTACTTTGCCACAATGCTAATTCATGAAGGCTTGGCAGACGCACTAGTAAGTGGCGCTACTATGAGCACGGCCGATACGATCCGTCCAGCTTTACAGATCATAAAGACAAAGCCAAATGTAAGTGTGGTAAGCGGGGCATTTTTCATGGCACTTGAAGAAGAAATTTTACTCTTTGCAGACTGTGCTGTCACGCCAAATCCAAACGCAGATGAGCTTGCTAGCATCACGCTAAGTAGCGCTCAAACGGCAAGTGCATTTGGCCTTAGCCCAAAGATCGCTATGCTGAGCTACTCTACAGCTGAGAGTGGAAGTGGGGCTGATGTGGAGTTTGTAAAAGAAGCTGCCAAAAAGGCGAGCGAGCTTGATGCAAATTTAAAGATCGCAGCGCCCATTCAGTTTGATGCAGCAGTTGATCTAAGCGTGGCTAGTAAAAAGATGCCAAACTCAGAGGTTGCTGGGCATGCAAATGTCTTTATCTTTCCAAATTTAAACTGCGGAAATATCTGTTATAAAGCAGTTCAGCGAAGCGCAAACGCTCTAGCTGTGGGTCCAATACTTCAAGGATTAAAAAAGCCAGTTAATGACCTAAGCCGCGGTTGCCTCGTTGAAGACGTGGTAAATACTATCTTAATCAGCGCTATACAAGCAGGAGAATAATATGAAAATTTTGGTTTTAAACTCAGGTAGTAGTTCGATAAAATTTCAACTTTTTGCAATGGATACCAAAACGAGCCTAGCAAGCGGTCTGGTCGAGCAAATCGGTAGCTCCAGCTCAAGAGCGGTACTAAAAGCAAATGGCAAAACCTACGAGATAAAACGCTTCATAAAAGACCACCATGACGGACTTGAGGCGATGAACGAGCTCTTTGTTACTTCACACACTCTGCACGATCTAAGCGAGCTTGATGGTATCGGACACAGGATAGTACACGGCGGAGAGAGTTTTTTTAGCTCGATGATCGTTGATGAGAGCGTTATTAAAAAGATCGAGGAGATAAGCCCACTTGCCCCTCTTCACAACCCAGGGCACCTTGCTGGCATCAAAAATGCGATGAAAGAGAGCAAAAATGTGCCTCACGTGGTCGTTTTTGACACGGTATTTCATCAAAGCATGCCAGAGCACGCTTACCGCTACGCTCTACCTTATGACGTTTGCAAGACTCATCACATCAGAAAATATGGCTTTCACGGCACATCACATAGATATGTTTGCAAGCAAGCGGCCAAAATGCTTGGCATAGAATTTGATAAATTTAACGCTATCTCACTTCATCTAGGTAACGGCGCCTCAGCCTGTGCAGTACAAAATGGCAAAAGTATCGATACCTCGATGGGGCTTAGCCCACTTGAAGGGCTCATAATGGGTACAAGAAGTGGCGATATGGACCCAGCTGTGGTCATTTACTTGCTAAATATCGGTGTTTTAAAGTGGAACGAGATCGATAACTTTTTAAACAAAAAAAGCGGACTTTTTGGAATTTGTGGCTCAAGTGACATGAGAGAGGTCGTAGCTAGGATGCAAGACGACGAGCGCGCAAAGCTTGCATTTGAGATGTTTTGCTACCGAGTAAAAAAGTATATCGGCTCATACTACGCCATTTTAGGGCATGTTGATGCACTCATATTTACTGGCGGCATCGGCGAAAATGCACCAAATACAAGGCAAAAAATTTGTGATGATCTAAAGCATCTTGGCATCCACATCAACCACGAGCTAAATTTCTCAAACGAGCGAGGCGAGAGGTGTATAGATGAAGAAGGCGCTAAGATAAAAACGCTCATCATCCCAACAAATGAAGAGCTAGAAATCGCGATAGAAACGGCTAGAGTAATAAAAGAGAACAAAGCCAAATAAATAGAAGCTAAAATAAAATAGTTAATTTGTATTTTGCCAAACTTAACATATAAATTTTAAGTCTAACTCGTTTTAAAATAAAATTAGCATTATTTTTATACTGCTAGATAAAAAGCTTTTGCGATTTTAAGCTCGCAAAAGCTTGTAATCAATTTTTCTTAAAAAATCTCAAAATTTTTGCTTGAAGTTTAAACTGATCTGAAAGCTCCATTATCGGATAAGCTCCAGCGTATTTTTTGCCACCAAGTAGGTCTTTGCTAACGCCTCCACGTGCAGCGATCTGCGCGAAGTCACCCACTTTTACATGACCAGCTGAGCCGCTTTGCCCGCCCATTACGACGTTCCTGCCTAGCACTGTTGAGCCAGCAAGGCCAGTTTGTGAGACTATTAGGCAGCCATTTCCAAGCTCACAGTTGTGACCTATTTGAACGAGATTGTCTATCTTTGTGTAGTTTGCGATCATCGTGCTCTCAAAAACACCACGATCTATCGTCGTGCAAGCACCAATCTCGACATAATCACCCAAAACTACGTTGCCATTGTGATAAATTTTTACATGCTCACCAGTTTTTGTATGCGCATAGCCAAAACCATCACTTCCAATCACACAGTTTGCTAGTAGGTGGCACTCGTTACCGATGACGCAGTCGTTATAAATGACTGCGTTTGGGTGGATGATGCAGTTTTTGCCGATAGTCACATTATCGCCCAAAAATGCTCCAGCCATAACTATCGTATTTTCACCAACACTAACATTTGAGCCTATGTAGACATTTGGCATTATCTTTGCACTCTTGGCGATATTTGATGGCTTTGGCTCGCAAAAAAGTGGCTTAGCATAATCTTTACTAAGCAAGGCAAATGCAAGGTGTGGGTTATCACACACAAGTGCGACCATGCCAGCTGGCACCAAGTCTAAAAGCGATTTTGTCACCAAGATAGCTCCAGCGTTTGACGTACTTATAAATTTTGCATTTTTCTCGCCGTCACAATATGTTAGCTCAGCTTTATTTGCATTTTTTAAAGAATTTAGAGCAAAAATTTCTATATCTTCTCCGCTAAAAGTAGCATTTGCTTTTGAGGCTATTTCACTTAGTTTCATCATATATCCATTATCACAGATCCGCCGCGTACGACGTCAACTGGGTTAAATTTCTTTATTGATTTTAAAAAGCTCTCAATCCTACTCGCATCGTCAGCCACCATGACAACGATGTAGTTTTCATTTGTATTTGTAACGATGCCATTGTACGACTTTAGTATCGCCTCAAGACCAGCAAAATTTTCACCAAGCGGAATTTTCACAAGAGCCATCTCTTTTTCGACAAATTCGCCACTTTCTATGACTTTATATGTTGGTATGAGCTTATGAAGCTGCTTTACGATCTGCTCTAAGACCCTCTCGTCGCCACTAGTTACGATGCTTAGCCTTGAGAAGTTGCTCTCAGGTATTGGAGCAACTGTAAGCGTGTCGATATTGTAGCCCCTGCCTGCAAAAAGCCCAGAAATTCTAGCCAAAACGCCATGTTCATTTAAAACTATAACTGATATCGTTCTTCTTATACTGCTCATTTTTCTTCCTTGCTCTTTAATATCATATTATAAATCGCAGCCCCTGCTGGAACCATAGGAAGCACGTCCTCAAAGCGGTCGATCCTAACGTCAATCATCGCTGATTTTTTGCTATCGATCGCTTCTTTTAAAGCCTTTTTAAACTCATCCTTGCTCTTGCAAACAAAGCCAACTCCGCCAAATCCTTCAGCGATTTTTACAAAATCAGGCTGCAAGCTAAGATCAGTCGATGAGTAGCGTTTTTCATAGAAAAATGTTTGCCACTGGCGCACCATACCTAGGAAGTTGTTGTTTAAAATGATGTTTATAACAGGCATATTTATCTCATGAGCTGTCATCAACTCTTGGATATTCATAAGTATTGAGCCATCGCCTGTAAAATTTATAACAAGATTATCTGGTTTTGCACATTTTGCGCCGATCGCTGCAGGGAGGCCAAATCCCATTGTGCCAAGTCCACCACTTGTCACAAGCTGTCTTGCTCGGTTAAACGGATAAAACTGCGCCACCCACATTTGATGCTGTCCAACGTCTGTTGAGATTATCGCATCAGCTCCTACTATCTTCGCCGTCTCTTCGATGACCCATTGTGGCTTTAAGACCTTGTCACTATCTGTGTAGCCAAGTGGATTTAACTTAGAATATCTATCTAAAATTTCTCTCCAAGGTGCGTAGTTTTCAGGCTTTGCATTGACTTCTTCGTAAAGCTCAGTTAGCACGTTTGTAAGATCGCCAACGATTGGATAGTGAGCATTTATGATCTTTGAGATAGAGCTTGGATCGATATCGATGTGGATTATCTTTGCATGTTTGGCAAACTCATCCGTCCTGCCGGTGATCCTGTCACAAAATCTAGCTCCAAGCGAGATGAGAAGGTCGCACTCGCTAAGTGCCATATTTGAAGCATAGCTGCCGTGCATACCAGCCATGCCTAAATTTAGCTTATCTTTTGTGTCAAGCACACCAAGAGCCATCAGTGTCTCAACCGCTGGAATGCCTGTTTTTTGCATAAATTTGCGGATGATATCGCTAGCTCCAGATGCTATCGCACCACCACCGATGTATAGAAGTGGTCTTTTAGCTTCGTTTATCGCAACTGCTGCCTTTTTTATCTGTTTTGAGTTGCCTTTATAGGTCGGCTTGTAACTTGGAATAGAAATTTCTTTTGGATATACAAAATCGCCAAGCTTTGATGTGATATTTTTTGGAATGTCGATATGAACTGGTCCTGGGCGGCCTGATCTTGCGATATAAAAGGCCTCTTTTATGATACGAGGTAGCTCTTCAACGCTATTAACTAAAAAGTTATGCTTAACGCATGGGCGTGAAATTCCAACCGCGTCGATCTCCTGAAATGCGTCCGTACCGATCATAAATGTCGGCACCTGACCGCTTATAAGCACGATCGGTATGCTATCGCTGTAAGCTGTGGCAAGGCCAGTGACTGCATTTGTAAAGCCAGGGCCACTTGTCACAAAAGCAACGCCAACTTTACCACTAACCCTAGCGTATCCATCGGCCGCATGAACGGCTGCTTGCTCGTGGCGAACCAAAACGTGCTTAAAATAAGTTTGTTTATATGTCTCGTCGTAGATATTTAAAGCTGCACCGCCAGGATAGCCAAAAACTATCTCAACGCCCTCTTCGTGCAAGGCCTCGCTTATCATCTGTGAACCAGAAATCTGTTTTATCATCACTTTAGCCTTTTGATAAATTTATCGCAGATTATATCCCAAAGCATTTTAAATCCATTTTAACTTTCTAGCGAATTTTAGGTATCGTTTTGATTTTCTTGAAAAATTTTTATCTAGTTTAGAAGAATAATACAAAATATTTTACATAAAATTAAACATATTATTTTTAGTAAAATTGATAAATTTAAGTGAGCAAAGACTATAAAATTTTAAGAGCTAAAACTCATTTGTATAAATTTTAGGCTTAATTTTTTAATTAAAATAAGCCTAAAATTTTGCTTCATTTTTTATATCATTTAGCTTTTTAACGGCCTCTTCAAAGTCATCAGAATTTATGAAAACATTAATATTTTCATTTTTCTTATAGACTTTATCGTAGTATTTTGTGAGTAAAATTTCAGCTACTTTGGTAATGTCATTTTTATTAAATTTAGCCACAGCTTCATCTCTAGCTTTTTTATCGATAAATGGTGAAATTTTCTTCATACACTCGTCAAAAAAGGCCTTATCCACACTTTTATAGTCATCTACTATACAAGAAATTCTTTTTTCTAAACTTGCGCTCACTTCGACATTTATGCCACTACGCATTGCCTCATAAAGACTTTTTGGCAAGCTTAATGAGCCTATCCTTCTGCTCTCACCCTCAATAAAGCAAATTTCATCTTTTAGCGTGATGAGCTTTTCAAATAACGCATCTTCAAAGCTTTTTTGACTTGGCTGCGCGCCATTTATCGCCCCAAAGACAGATCCTAAATGATTTGCTATAGCTTCAAGGTCTATTGACGGACTTAGAGCCCTTATGAGCTTACTTTTATAGCAGCCAGTATTTCCAAAAAGAGTGATAAATTTCGTGCTTAAAGGTCGATTTAGAAATTCTAAAACGTGATTTCTATAAGCTTTATAGCCACCACTAAGCCTAAAAACTCTATATCCTATCATGCTTAGAACATAGCCAACAGAATTTGATCTAAGCCCACCTTTAGCGCAGTAGATGCCAATAGCTGAACCAACCTTGGCTCTTTTATAAACCTCATCAATGATATTTTGTAAATTTTTGCAGATATATTTTGCGCCAAGGCTCTTTGCTAGGGATCTATCGCTTTTATAGAGCGTGCCTACCTCTTTATGTTCTGCATCATTTAAAGCGTATAAATTTATAGCATCTTTTATGTGTGAATATAAAAATTCATGCGGCGATCTTACGTCTATTAAAATTTCAAAAGAGCTTCTTTTCTCTAGCCACTGCTCTGCATCAAGCTCAAATAACGGCACTAAATGCCTTTTTTAGTTTCTCAAAAAGTGGATGAAATGGCGTGCCATTTACTCTCACATCAGAGATAGTGGTTATAAAATTTGTATCTCCGCTCCACCTTGGCACAAGGTGATAATGCACGTGCTCAGCTATGCCAGCTCCTGCTGCCTTGCCTAAATTCATACCTATATTTACGCCATTAGCATAAAGCTCTTTTTTTAAAATTTCAACTCCAAGCCTTACAAATTTACTCATCTCAAACCAAGTCTGCTCATCAAGCTCTTCGATCTTGTCGGTATGCTGATTTGGTATTATCATAAAATGCCCTGGAGAATACGGATATAAATTCATAATCCCAAAACAATGTTTAGCTCGAAAAAGCACACCATTTTTATCATCATCATCTGAGTTTATAACATCACAAAAAACACAGCTATCTTTTTTAGCGCTAAAGTATTCGCTTCTCCAAGGGGCACAAAGGTGCTGCATTACTCGCCCTCCTTTATCTTTTTGACGGCATTTTTTATATCATCTTGTCTCATAAAATGCTCTCCTATCAAGAAAGCATCAACGCCTATTTTGCTTAGCTGCCTAAGCTGTTCATGCTCATAAAGACCACTTTCAGCGACTATTATCTTGCCATTTGGTAAAAGCGGTATGAGCTTCTCGCAAAGACTCATATCCATCGTAAAATCATCTAAATTTCTGTGATTTATACCTATTATATTTGCTCCTGCAAAGATCGCTTTTTTCACATCACTCGCGTCATGAGTTTCAACCAAAACTTCAAGCCCTAAATGATGAGCGTAGTCTAAAAGTTCTTTTAGCTCGCCTTGTGTTAGCACCTTGGCTATAAGCAGGATAAAGTCTGCCCCATAAACAAGAGCTTCAAGAATTTGATACTTATCAACGATAAAATCTTTTCTAAGGATCGGCCTTGAGGCGTAGCGGCGGACTTGAGTGATATACTCGATGTTGCCTTTAAACCAATGTGGTTCAGTCAAGATACTAAAGGCATTTGCGTATGGCTCGTATTCCTGAGCGATTTTTATTGGCTCAAAATCTTCTCTTATCACGCCCTTACTTGGGCTTGCTTTTTTGATCTCAGCTATGATTTTTATCGGCTCATTTTGACTTGCTCTAAGTGCATTTAAAACATCTCTTGGCACGTATGGATTATACGCGAGCGAGCGACCAAACCACTCCTCAGGGAAGTCTGCTTTTCTTTTTTCAAGATCATCTTTAGTCTTTTTTATTATCTCATCAAGTATCATTTTTTAAGCCTTTTGTTTAGATTTATTATACAGCGCTCTATTAGGTGCAAATGCTCTTTTGCCTCTTTTGAAGTCCTAAAATCAATATCTTTCATTGCGTGCTGCATAATGCTTTTTGCCTTTTTGCACTCACCAAGCTTGAAATATCCCCACGCTAGCGAATCCTCATAATAAGGCGACTCAGGCGAGATAACAAGCGCCTTTTGCACAAGCTCTATACCCTTTCTAGGGTCAATATCATGATCTATCAGCAAGTAGCCATAGTAGTTAAAAAACATATCATTTTCTAGTTTTGGCACGCTAGCTTCAAATTTATCTAAAATTTCAGCCATTTTTTGTTCGTTCAAGTTATCTTTATTCATCTCGTATTCGTAAATCGCGGCTTTTGCTAAAAAATTTAAATCCCTGCTATCGTTATAAATTTTAACAGCAAGTATGTATGCGTCACCGAAATTACTAGTCGCCGCATAAAGATCCATAAGTGCCACATCGTTGTAGCTATATTTTTTTAAAATTTCAATTGCTGCTTTGTAATTTTTATCATAGATAAAAAACTGCACGATCTTATCAAGATAAGAAGTATCGTGATTTAGCTCATAAAGCTCTTCAAAGAGTTCGATCACTTTTGGGAAATTTCTTTGCTGGGAGTAAATTTCAGCCAAAAGCTCGCAAGTCTTTAGCGTGCAACCTTGTTCATCTTTAAATTTTTCAAGATATTTTGTAGCGTCTTTTATCTTATCCATGCGATTTATCAAAATATCAACGATACGGAGCAAATTTTCTTCTTCTTGCTTTAGCGAGTATGCCTCTTCAAAGTATTTTAGCGCAGTCGTTGTTTCATTTTGCATCATACAAATAGTGCCAAGCATGAGTAAATTTTGGGCATTTGGCTCTTTTGTAGCAAGCTCTTGCATTAAGCTTTTAGCTTCATTTAGCTTTGAAAGATTTACTAAATTTGCCACCTTTATACGGATAAAATCGCTGTCGTCTTTTAAGCTTTTTTCGCCTTCACTTATCAAAGCATCTAAATTTTCATTTTTTGTAGCAAAGGCGAGTTTGATCGCCTCTTTTAAATAAGCTTTTTGATTTGTATCTTTAAAAATGTTTGAGTAAGCTTGAATGCTAGCATTCACATCTCCACTATCTTGAAATAATAAAGCCTGCATTAGACGTAAATTTATACTTTTATTATCGTCAGCCAAAAGTAGCTGCGAGTTAAAAAATACGCTCATAAAAAATACTAAAATTTTACGCCAATACATTCTGCTTTTAGCTCCTTTAAATTTTTTTTAAAATAATTCCAAAATGGAAAAGTCCTACACTGCTGTGGCCTTAGCTCATAGACTGAGCAGTTTTTATTTTTTTCATCAAAAAATACACAAGCAAAGCCATCTTCATAGGGCTTCTCTTTTATGCTACACCTTAGCCCAACTCTTATTAAAAACTGCTTTTCAAACTCATCTTTACTCATATGAAATGCGGTGCAAAATTTTGAAATTTCTTCTTCGTTTATCCAGATGTAGCCACTCTCTCCCGTGCAACACTTGCCGCCACAGCTCTCGCAAAAACTCGCATCAAACTCATAGTTAAAGCCTTGCACTCTCACGCTAGCTCCTGATAATCAACGCTGTTTGTATCAGCTTTTTTAAAAATTTCAATCGCCTCTTTTGTATGCGAACCATTTTCGCTCATCACTAAAGGTGGCAGAATTTTTAACTTTGAGTTTGAATTATTTCTTACCTCAAATAGAGCCAAATTTGCTGGTTTATCAGCCTTTGTGTGGATAAATTTTATACTTACTAAATTTAGCTTAAACTCTTTTAGACACGTTGCGATCTCACCAATATCATCAGGAGCATAGCAAAAAAACGCCATTTTGTGAGGCTTTAAATTTATGCTTATACCTCTTATAAAGTCTTTTATACCCAAAGAGCTTGTGTATCTACTAGCCTTTATATGCTCATCTTCGCTTTGTTTCGTACCCTCGTGATAAAATGGCGGATTTGATACGATGAGGTCAAATTTCTCACTATCTTTAAAATCTGCAAAATTAGCATTTATAATTTCTGCCTCCAAGCCGTTCTTACTGGCATTAAATTTAGAAATTTCACCATTTATTTGCAAGATATCAAGCAAGCTTAGGCTGGAATTTTTAAAGTCGCGTTTAAGCAAAAGTCCTAATATCCCGCACCCTGCGCCAACGTCTAAAATCCTGCCTGAAAAATTTTTCAAACTTGAGCTTATAAAATCATAAAGTACCAGCGTATCGCTGTTGTAGCGATAGCCACTTTTTAGCTGAGCCAAGATCATCTATAAACCTTGATGATAAAGCCACGCGTGACATCTTTTACGATCACTTCAGAGCTAAAGCTGATCCTTGCAAAATCGCCAAATTCTTCTTTTATAAGCTCGGCTGCTGCCTTTGCGCGCTCTTTACCAACGCCATAATTTACATAGTTATTTAGCCTGCCAAGATCGTCTTTTTTGATGCTTTGAGCCACATTTGACGGAATCACAAAATTTTTCTTATCAACGATCGGAATTATCTCATAAAGGTAGTTTGAGTTAAATCTTTGCAAAAATTCGCTCACTCTATTCTTACACATCACGCTAACCTTATCTTTTACATCCATGTCATCACACTCAAGGCTAGAGATCAAAACTAGCTTTGTTGGCGTCTCTGGCTTAGTTGTCGCTTGCAAGATATTTTTTAAATTCACATTTTCATTTTCAAGTTCATCTTGCCTATTTAAATTTTGCTCGATATCTTTTTGAAGTTCGATGATCTTGGCATTTACTGGACTTCCTTTTACGCTAGATGAGCTAAGTTCATTTATTTTAGAATTTAACCTCTCAATCGTCTTATTACTCTCGTTTAACTTATGTTTTGCACTTTCAAGCTCATTTTGTAAACTTAGTAAATTTTTACCACCACTTTTATTGCTATCAGCAAAAAGAGCCGACGTATCAGCTATCTTTTTTTGTAAAATATTTATTTGCTGACGCAAAATTTCATAGTTTTGCATATCGATCTTTAGCGTCCTTTTTTGAGCTTCTAGCTCACTTTGCTTTGCTGCTAGCATTTGGCTTGTTTGAGTGAGATTATTTTCTAGCTCTTTTATCTTTTCATCTTTTAAGTTTATCTTTGCACTTAAATTTTTTAACTCGCTGTCATTTAAACCAAGCTTTTGAGTCTGCAAAGAGATAGTTTGATTTTGCTCAAATAAAGTTTTTAAAAATTTATTTGTCTTTGTATCAAGCGTCTTTAGCTCATCTCGTGCATTTTTAAGACTCTCTTCACTTAAATTTAGTTTTTTATTTAGCTCACCTAAACTTGCATTTGCATCTAAATTTTGCTTCTCTAGCTTTTTGTTTATCAAATTTACCCGTTCAAGCTCTTTTTTAAGCGAATTTATATTTTCATTTGCGAGTTTATTTTCCTGCTCACTTTTAAGATTTTTTTCTTTTAAATCATTAAAACTTTTATGAAGTGCCGCAAGAGAGGCATTTAGCTCTAAATTTTTACCATTGTAGTTTTCAACTGCCAAATCTTTTGAGTTTAAATTTTTCTTTATCTCATCAAGCTCATAAATTCTATCTTTTAAGGCAGTCTTGCTTGACTCAAGAGCCTCCTCAAGATCAATTATCTTATTTGCCTTTTTTGAAAGCTCATCCTCCATAACACTCTTTTGCGTTTCAAAGCCATCAGTTAGTGCATTTATCTCTTTTTCATAGCTAAATTTTTGTGTCTTAGCGTCATTTTTTACTCGCTCGATCTCCTCTTTTAAAAGCAAAATTTCTTTTTTTTCATTTTTATCTTTTTCATTTTGAGTATTTTCATACTCTTTTATTAGTGCATCTTTTTGAGCCAGTGTCGTATTTAGCTCTATATTTTGCTCTTTTAAAGCCGTGTAATTTGCCTCAGCTGCCTCTTTAAATTTAGCAAAATTTGCTTCGATATCTTTTACCTTACTTTCATCGCCATTTTTTGCCTCATTTATCGCATTTTCAAGGTCTATTATCTTTTTTTCATAGGCTTTTGAGCTCTCAATCATATCAGTTTGAGCTTCATTTAACCGTTTTGTGAGAGTTTGTATATTTTCAAAGTGTTGTGCTTCAAGCTCGCCTAGCGTCTTTTGGTTTTTCTCAACTATCTCATTTTTTTCATTTTCGATATTTTTTTTCATCTCTGAAATTTTGCTTATAAAGTCTAAATTCTTCTCGCTGATATCGACATTATCAGTAGCTAAAATTTTATTTTTTTTACTTAGCTCACGAACTTGTTCTTGAAGTTCGTTTACATCATTTGATAAATTTTGATCATTCGTTTCAGTAAAATTTTGGATATAGCTTTTTGGAGTTATATATCCGCCATATTCGTAAAGATCGTCTTTACTGATGTATTTTTGTCTCTCTTCTTCTGGCAAATTATCAAAATTTATGGAATAAATCGTTTGATTAGTATCTTTTGGTATCTCATCTTCTTTTGGAGATTTAAAAAACGATAGACAAAAGCCAGCTATCAAACAAAAAATAGCTAGTAAAATTTTATTTATCAAGCTTATGCCTTGCCCTTTAAAATATCTTTTATGACGTGATGAGCGTGATTTAGCGCAACGACTATTGAGCCGCCATTTTTTAGCACGATGTCACCGCCCACATAAAGTCCTGGTACGCTACTTTGGTAGTTACTATCAACTATTGGAGTGCCTTTTTCATCGATTTTTATCTGACATTTTTGTAAAAAATCAACCGGACTTGAGCCGCCTATTGCATAGACAACTCTGTCATAAACGCGGATCTTGCCATTTTCGTAATGCACTCTAACTTTGCCTGATTCGTTATCTATCTCTTTTATATCGTGATTTAGCCTAACTTTTATCTTACCGTGCTTTTCTAGCTCCCAAAGTGCACTTAAATTTGTCTCATTTACGCGACTAAAATTATCTTTTCTATAAGCGATTGTGGTTTTATTGTATTGGCAAAGCTCGATCGCATACTCAACTGCTGAGTTTCCGCCACCTACGACAAGCACCTTTTCGCCGTTTGTACAGCTATCAAGGTTAAAATTTACAACCGCGTTTAGTGAAGGTGGGATTTTATAATCAGGCTTATTTGGTCGTCCCATTTTGCCAATTGATATCATCACATTTTTAGCTTCATATACGGCTTTTGAGGTAGTTACTTTAAAAATTTCTCCATCTTTTTTCACACTCTCTACTTCAGAGTTAAAAAAAGCTTCAATCTTTTCAGTATCAAGCAGCTTGTCAAAATAATCAAGCGTGCTCTCTTTCGTGCCATCCTCAAATGAAACTACACCATGTATCGTGCTATCTTGCCCTTTATACTCTTTATCTACGCGTTTATTATCTTTATAAAATTTTCTTATCGTTTGGCTGTGATTATCACCTTTTTCAAGAAGCAAAACGTTGTTTAAGCCATTTCTTTTTGCCTCAACTACGCTAGCAATTCCACAAGGTCCGCCACCAACAACAATTAGATCATAAACATTTACCATCTTTTTCTCCAAATTTTATAAATTTTAAGCTTTTTTAACCAGATCAGCCATCAAAAATGCAAG
The DNA here is from genome assembly GCF_003048575.1 of Campylobacter concisus. Classification (NCBI taxonomy): domain Bacteria; kingdom Pseudomonadati; phylum Campylobacterota; class Epsilonproteobacteria; order Campylobacterales; family Campylobacteraceae; genus Campylobacter; species Campylobacter concisus. Next base: position 339,104 of record NZ_PIRZ01000002.1, read on the forward strand.
TTCAAGTGCCTGATCGGCATTTAGCCTTGGATCACATTGTGTTTCATATCTTTGCTCAAGCGAGCTTTCAGTGATATTTAATGCCCCACCCGTGCACTCAGTCACGTCTTGCCCTGTCATCTCAAGATGCACACCGCCAGCTCTTGTGCCCTCAGCTTTGTGAATTTCAAAAAAGCTTCTAACTTCGCTTATTATATTGTCAAATTCTCTGGTTTTATAGTTATTTGATGTTTTTACAGTGTTGCCATGCATCGGATCGATGCTATAAACGATATTTAGCCCTTCTCGCTTTAGCTCTCTTAAAATTTTTGGTAAATTTTCGCCTATCTTGTCAGCGCCCATTCTGATTATCACATTTAGTCTGCCAGCTTCATTTTCTGGATTTAGTTTATTTGCAAGTGCGACGACATCTTCAGCCTTTGCACTTGGTCCGATCTTTACACCGATAGGATTTTTCACACCACTTAAAAAATGTACGTGAGCATCATTTATACCACGCGTTCTTTCACCTATCCAAAGCATATGAGCCGAGCAGTCGTACCACTCACCACTAAGACTATCAACTCTAGTTAAAGCCTCCTCATAAGGCAGTAAAAGTGCCTCGTGAGATGTATAAACCGCGGTTTGATTTATGACTGGCGTATTTGCTGAAGTGATGCCACAAGCTGCCATAAATGAAAGCGTCTTTGTTAGCTCATCAGCTAGTTTTGCGTATTTCTCGCCGATCTCTGGCTTTTTAACAAAGCCTAAATTCCACTTATGCACTTGATGTAGGTCGGCCAAACCGCCTCTTGAAAAGGCTCTAAGTAAGTTCATCGTAGATGCACTTTGATAATACGCCTCGATCATGCGTTTTGGATCAGGCACTCTTGCTTTTTCGTCAAATTCAAAGCCATTTATGATGTCACCTCTATAGCTTGGAAGCTTAACGCCATTTACCTCTTCAAAATCGCTACTTCTAGGCTTTGCAAACTGCCCTGCTACGCGGCCCACTTTGACCACTGGATAGCCACCAGCAAAGGTTAAAACTATCGCCATTTGAAGTAAAACCTTAAACATATCTCTGATGTTGTTTGCATTAAAATTTGTAAAGCTCTCAGCGCAGTCGCCACCTTGAAGCAAAAATGCCTCGCCATTGCAAACTTTTGCAAGTTCTTCTTTTAAACTTCTAGCCTCGCCAGCAAAGACCAAAGGAGGAAGCGATTTTAATTTTTCTTCGACCTCTTTAAGCTCTTTTAAATCTGGGTATTTTGGTTGTTGCAAGATATTAAATTCTCTCCAGCTATCGCGGTTCCAAGTCATTTATTTTCCTATCTTTTTTGCCTTAAATTAGACGCTGATTATATCACGGCAAACTTAAAAAATAAAAGCCATTAATAGGCTATTAAAGATATTTTGCCTACAATCGCTACTTTAAATTTACCCAAAAAGGAGCAGAATTTTTTTCATGATAAAAGGCATATTTTATTCGCTTTTGGCATCTGTTTTGTTTAACTGCATCTACTACATGTCAGTGCTCATGAACCCCATCAGCACGCAAGCTCTTGTTGGATACCGCATGATCTTTGCCATGCCTTTTGTCATCGCAGCCATTTTTTTGTTAAAACAGCAGCGAAATTTCAAATTTTTACTTCTAAAAATAAAGCTAAAACCTAAAATTTTACTAGTTTTACTAGCTACCTCGCTCATTGTCTCATTTCAGATGTGGCTCTATCTCTGGGCTCCAAGCAACGGATCAGCACTAAAAGTCTCTATCGGCTACCTCATCATGCCAATAGTCATGGTCCTTTTTGGACGGATATTTTTTAAAGAGCACCTCTCTAAAACAAAGCTAGCCTCGATATTTTTTGCAGCCCTTGGCGTCTTTAGCACAGCTATACTAAGCGGCGGCATCTCGTGGGAGAGCGCTGTAGTTTTTTGCCTTTATCCAGTCTATTTTGCCATTAGAAAGTACTACAACCTTGCAAATTTCTCAAGCTTTGTTATAGAGATAATTTTTATGTTTTTATTCTCATTTTATTTTGCGCTCACAGCCGATATGAACTACGTGATGAGCCAAAATCCAAACATCTACTATCTGCTCATCTTGCTTGGTGCTATCAGCGGCATAGCCCTCATCGCCCAGATCCTCTCAAGCACGCTCGTGCCGATAAATGTACTAGGTTTGCTTACATATTTTGAGCCTATAATGATGCTTTTTGTCTCTTTTGCTATCGGCGAAAGGCTGGAGAAAAGCTCTTACTTTTTGATGATATGCCTTGCTATTTCGGTTACGCTCTTGATGATTGATAGCATAAATTCCATAAAAAGCGATAAAAAATGCAAAAACTAAACGAAGCTCAAAAAGGCGTTGCTTTCGCACTTAGTGCGTTTTTTATGTGGGGATTTTTAGCAGTTTATTTTAACCTCTTTAGCAAAGATGTCGATGCTTATGAAATTTTAGCTCATAGGGTCATTTGGTCGTTTTTCTTGATGGCTGGCGTGCTTTATTTTAGTGGCAAAATGGGTGAAATTTTTACTTTACTTAAAGATATTCGTTCGCTAAAAATCCTATTTTTGAGTGGCATATTTATCACCACAAACTGGGGCGTTTATGTCTATGCGGTTAGCAATGGAAAAATTTTAGATACAAGCCTGGGCTATTTTATAAATCCCCTAATAAGCATGCTCCTTGGTGTTATCATCTTTAAAGAAAGGCTAAATAAAAGCGGAATTTTAGCCATTTGCATAGTCGTTTTAGCCATTAGCGTACAAATTTATGCCCAAGGCGGATTGCCATTAGTTTCCATTATCTTGCCGCTTTCATTTGGATTTTACGCAGCAGTTAGAAAGATGGCAAAGATTAGCGCATTTAACGGGCTTTTTATAGAAACATTTTTTATGTTCCCATTTGCACTTGCTTACATACTTTACATAGCATTTTTAGACAAAAGCCACTTTGGACTAAACGAAGACTCGATTTTAATGATTGCTTCAAGCATCGTAACTATCGTGCCGCTTGTCGCTTTTAACGCAGCGGCAACAAGGATAAATTTAACAACGATTGGCTACTTGCAATACATCTCGCCGACCATCGCGATCCTTTGTGCGGTCTTCATTTACGGCGAAAATTTAGACGGCTACAAGGTCATCTCGTTTTGTATGATCTGGCTGGCACTTGCGATAATTAGCATAGATAAATTTAGAAAAAGGAGTAAAAATGAATAGCGTAACGATTTATTTGCTGCTTGCGTTTTTTGCGGCGCTTATTTTATATTTTCAGATACAAAAACTAACCAAAAAGCTCGACGAAGAGGGAGCGGTGCCAGCTTATCAAAAGGCTGCGCAAGAGGTTTTAGAAAATTTAAGCAATGCTGAGAAATATCCAAAATTTTGCAACGTAATATTTAAAAAGATAAACACCTTAAGGCAAGATATTTTATTTGAAGATGCACTAAATAGTGAGTCTGATAAAGATAAAGCATTAGATGCCTTAGAGCAAATAAGAGAAAAACTGGAAACTTTATCAAAGCAAGAGAATTTAAGCTGGGAGAGTGAGCTCTTTGCGATCTTGGACGAGCTTGATGGCTTTGTAAGGGCAAATTTCAAAGACGGCGAAAATAGAGCCGAAAGCTTAAGAGACGAACTCAAAAGAGAATTTGATGAGTTGTAAAAAGATACTTAAAAAGTGTAAGCTATAGAATAATGGGAGTAATCAAAAACTACAGGAGAGAAATATGATAAACGATGATTTAAAAAATAAAATTTTAGATGGGTTTAAGTATTTTACAAATAGATACGCTCAAGATATAACTTATCGCAAAAACGACGAAACAACACGCCGCAAATTAAGTAATTTTTGTGAAAATTTAAAAATTTTTTCTAATAATATATTTAATGGCTTTGAAACCGTAGATCATGGGAAGTGGCAAAATAGCGGAAATATTTCAAAATATATATGGAATAGATATAAGCCCTTTAAAAACGAATCTCATTTAGTTATTTATTTTGCCGTTTTAGCAAAACCAAGTAATTTTTATATATCCATAGGACTAATTGATACAAAACTAAGCGATACAGAAGAAAAACTGAAAGATGAAATATATAACTTTCTAGAGTCAGAATGCAAAAAGATACATGTTGATGGTTTTAAGCTTGATAAATTTGAATTTGAATTTGAAAAAAATATATTTTTTGCTATAGAGAGTGTAGATACTTTTACAACTCTTGACTACACAAGCTTACTTAATGCACTAACAAACGTATATCAGCTGACATATGACAAATTTTATAAAAACATAGAACACAACAGACAAAATAATAGTGATAGCAAAGGATATGAAATGACCGATGATGACAAAAAATCAACTTATCCACTTAATCAAATATTATATGGTCCTCCAGGAACTGGAAAGACATACAGTACAGTGACAAAAGCTATCGAGATAATAGAAGAAAGAAAAGTTGATATAAGCGAAAACAGAAATGATCTAAAAAAGAAATTTGATGGATATATACGAAGTGGGCAAATAAAATTTATAACATTTCACCAAAGCTATGGATATGAGGAATTTGTTGAGGGCATAAAGCCTGTATTTGATAGCGAAAACGAAGATGGCGATATAACTTATGAGATATCAAAAGGAATTTTTTATCAGTGCTGCGAAAATGCCCTGCTTCTTAGTGGATACAAAGGCAAGCTTAGTGATTTTTGCGATTTACCAAAAGATGAGCGACAAAATTTTTTTAATGACAGCACACCAAAATATGCCATCTTTATCGACGAGATCAACCGCGGAAATATATCCAAAATTTTTGGTGAGCTTATAACTCTAATAGAGCCGTCAAAAAGGCTCGGTGCAGATGACGAGATAATGGTGAAGCTGCCATATTCAAAAGAGAAATTTGGAGTGCCGTCAAATTTATACATAATAGGCACGATGAATACGTCAGATCGCAGCATAGCCCTTATGGATACGGCACTTAGAAGAAGGTTTGAGTTTGTAGAGATGATGCCACAACCGGAACTTCTAAAAGATATTAAGATCATTAAAAACGGAGATGACACCGACATAAAGCTCAATGAAATGCTTAAAACGATAAACGAGCGTATAGAATATCTTTATGACAGAGACCACACGATAGGGCATGCTTATTTTATGTCGCTAAAAGATAGTGCGGATATATCAGAATTAGCTTCGATCTTTAAAAATAAAATTTTACCGTTACTGCAAGAGTATTTTTACGACGATTGGGAAAAGATAAGGCTAGTACTAGGAGATAATGGGTTTATAAAAGAAAAAGGGAAAGATAGAAAATTGCTTGTGCTGGATGGCAAAGAATACGAAACTGATAAAATTTTATATGAGATAAAATTTGAAGCCTTTAAAGAACCAGAAAACTATATAAAAATTTACGAATAAAACGAAACGCAAAGCAATGACCAAATACTTAATAGAGTTTGAAAAATTTCGCCCGGAAGATAACCAAGACCTATTTAAAGCCGTAGATGCATTTACTAGAGAAAATTTTGCCGCAGTAGAATTTTTAAGGCCCGGTAGAGACAAAAAGGGCGATTTTTTACAAGCTCAAAACTACGTCGGTATTATCCAGACAAAAAGCGGCGATAGCCTTGAAATACTTCCAAAGATCCACGATAACGACAATGGCAACAATAAAGAAGCGGTAGAAAATTCTAAAAGAATTTTACTAAGAATGTTAAAAACTTTAAAAAATCATCCATTTAAAAATATAAACATTGCGAATTTAAAAAGTTTGAATCTACCACTTCTTGAAATTTTTATATTGATGTTCCTAGATGAAGTATCAAAACTCATAAAAATAGGCATAAAAAGTGACTATGTGGAACTGGAAGATAATCTAAAATTTTTAAAAGGAAAGCTAAAAATATCGGAGCAAATACGTAAAAATATCATCCATAAAGAGAGGTTTTACATTTGCTATCAAGAGTTTTCCATAGATATGGCCGAAAATCGTCTCATAAAAAGCGCACTCGAGTTTTTATACAAGCGCTCAAAATCAAGCAAAAATCAACGACTTATTAGGGAATACTTATTTATTTTTGATGAAATTTCATCTAGCTCCGATATAAACGCGGACTTTAACCGCTTAAAACTAAATCGCCAAACAAAACACTATGAGCAAGCGCTTTTATGGAGTAAGATATTTTTACAAAATAAGTCGTTTAGTCCATATAGAGGTAACGATGTGGCTTTTGCTTTGCTGTTTGATATAAATACGCTTTTTGAAAGCTATGTCGGAAATTTTATAAAGAAAAAGCTTTCGAGTGCTATATTGCAGCATAAAGGAAAATATCTTATTGAAGAACCAAGAAGAGACTTCGGGTTAAAACCAGATATATTTTTAAAATATAAAAACCAAAATTATATAGCCGACACAAAATGGAAGATCGTCAAATCAAAAGACGATATTTCACAAGCTGACCTATATCAGCTATATGTTTATGGTAAAAAATATAATTGTGGCGAGCTTTATCTCATTTACCCAAAGATAGACGGCATAGAACAAGATTCTATGAAATTTGAATATGAAAAAGATATGCAACTTGAAATTTTATACTTTGATCTTGAAAAAGACGAAAATAACGCAAATTTACTGGCCTAATTTATAAAAGCCAAATTTAAAGCTTCGCTTTTAGAGCCATTATCCTCTTGTATGAAGCGTCGATTCGCTCTTTGCTGATCTTTTTCTCATTTACAGCATCGATTATGATCTGAGTGACTAGATCGGCTGTTCTTTGGTTATTTATCTTAAACTCGCTAAAAAGTAAGATGTCGCCACCAGCGTTTATAAATTTCACCACTTTTTGCGCTAAAGCTTCGTCGCCAACGCCTTTCATCAGTATATCATCGCTGATAACCACGCCATTAAATTTAAGCTCATTTCGCAAGAGATCGGTTATTATTTTTTTAGAAAGTGTGGCTGGATTGTCCTCGTCGATGCCCTTTACAAAAAGGTGTCCAATCATGATGATCTGCGCTCTACCTGTGCTTATCGCGTCTTTGTATGGCAGTAGCGCATCTTTGCTTAACGTGACCTCGCTCTTATTTTTATGTGAGTCCTCTTTTGAGCTGCCGTGCCCTGGGAAGTGTTTAAGCGTCGTTAGGATGCTCTGCTCTTTAAATGCGTCCATAAAAGCATCAGCATAGATCACCACCTTGCTTGCATACTCGCTAAACGCCCTTTGCTTTGCAGCGATAATCGGAGAGCTTTCATCGTGCAGATCGACCACTGGGGCGAAATTTAAATTTATGCCGCACTCCTTTAAATTTATAGCCATTTTTAAGTAGAGATCGTATGCACTTTTGATATCAAGCGTACTTGCGACCTCGTATGCGCTAGGATATGGGCCGTCAAAGCTCTTATCCTTCATGCGGCTTACATTGCCGCCCTCTTCGTCAATAGCGATAAAAATTTTAGGACTTTTTTCTTTGATTGCTTTTATGCTAGATTTTAGCTGGACTTTGTTGGTGATGTTTCTGCCAAGTAGCATCACACCGCCAAATCTCTCATATCCAGCGTCACTTAACATCGCGCGAAACGCAGCGTCTTTTGTACTAGCTCCGTTAAAGCCAACCATTATCATTTGCGAGACTTTGGCTCTTAGGCTCACTTCTGCGCCATTAAGCCCCAAAGCAAAAATGGCCACAAAAAGTATAAATTTTAATGCTTTCATCTTCTTCCTAAAAGTGATTTTACACTCTCAAAAACGTCTTTGCCATTTAGCATATTTTCAACCTCGCTAGCGATAGGCACATATATACCCTTTTCTTTGGCGATCTTGCTAATAGCCCTTGCAGTATCGACGCCCTCAGCCACTTCGCCAAGCTCATTTAAAATTTTTTCTAATCTCTCGTGCCTTGCGATACCAAGACCTACGCGGTAGTTGCGCGAAAGTATCGATGAGGCAGTCAAAAAAAGATCACCTGCACCGCTTAGCCCCATAAATGTATCATCTTTTGCACCAAAAAATTTGCCAAATCTAGCCATCTCAACAAGCCCTCGTGAAATAAGGCTTGCTCTTGCATTGTTACCAAGACCAAGTCCGTCACAGATACCCCCAGCTATGGCGATCACGTTTTTATACGCCCCACACACTTCAGCTCCAATCACATCATCTGAGGTATAGGCTTTCATATAGCTTGGAAAAAATGAGGCAAATTTTAAAGCTAAATTTTCATTTTTAGAATTTACCACCAAAGCACAAGGAAGCTTCTGCATGATCTCTTTTGCAAAGGTCGGTCCTGAGAGAAAGGCCAAATTTTCTCTATCAACAAAGTCTTCATAAATTTCATTTAAAAATTTAAGATTTGCCGTGTCTATGCCCTTGCTAGCGACTAAGATCTTTTGGCCTTTGTTTTTGTAGTTTTGCTTTAGCCATAAATTTGTAGCTTGAGTTGGGATCGTGCAGACTAGATATTCGCATTCCAAAGCTTCATCCAAGCTTACAAAATTTGAAATCTCTCTTGGCGTTCTTGAGCTGATGACGCACTCGTTATTTTCACTAAATGCGTGAAATAGCGCACTGCCCCACTTGCCAGCTCCAATAACTGCTATGCTCATTTTAGCCCTTTTTTAGCCTATTTTGGCCTTTAAAAGCTCATTGACCTTGCCTGGATTAAAGGCACCCTTGCCCTCTTTCATCACCTGACCGACAAAGAAGCCAAACATCTTATCTTTGCCGTTTTTATACTCTTCGACTTTGTCAGTATTTGCAGCCAAAATTTGATCTATGATCGCAATAATCGCTGAGTCGTCGCTCACTTGTTTTAAGCCAAGCTTTTCGATGACACTATCGACGTCCGCGTCATTTTCCATAAGGTAGTCAAGCACCTCTTTTGCAGCCTTGCCACTTATCGTTCCATCTTCTATGCGTTTTAGTAAATTTATCATCTTGGTGCTGCCAACTGGGCTTGTCTCGATCGTTACGCCGTTATTTAAGCGACCAAGAAGCTCGACTATGAGCCACGTAGTAGCGAGCTTTGGTTGAATTCCAGCAGCGATCAGCTCTTCAAAATATCTAGCCATCTCAACGCTTTGAGTTAAATTTAGTGCATCACTCTCTTTTACGCCTAGCTCACTAACATATCTTGCGACCTTTTGCTCGGCAAGCTCTGGAATTTTTATCGCTTCGTTATACATATCTTCTGGGATCTCAACTGGCAGCAAGTCAGGATCAGGGAAGTATCTATACTCCGCACTATCCTCTTTGCCACGCATAGATCTTGTCACTAAATTTGTCGTGTCAAACAGCCTTGTCTCTTGATAGACTTCTTGGTCGTATTTGCCATCTTCCCAAGCTGCACTTTGGCGCTCCACCTCGTAATCGATCGCTTTTTGGATAAATTTAAATGAGTTTAGATTTTTTATCTCAACTCTTGTATAAAGCTTGGTATCGCCTTTTGGACGGATAGAGACGTTTGCGTCGCAGCGGAAGCTACCTTCCTGCATATTTGCGTCGCTGATATTTAAAAAGCGAAGGATTGAGTGTAGTTTTTTAAGATAAGCCACCGCCTCGTCGCTACTTCTAAGGTCTGGCTCGCTAACTATCTCAAGAAGCGGCGTGCCAGCTCTATTTAGATCAACCAGACTCTCGATTTCTTCGTGGATGTTCTTGCCAGCGTCCTCTTCAAGGTGTGCTCTTGTTACGCCGATGCGTTTTTTAGTACCATTTACGTCGATTATTAGCTCGCCACCTTCTACGATAGGAATCTCAAACTGTGAAATTTGATAGGCCTTTGGGAGATCCGGATAGAAGTAGTTTTTTCTATTAAAGACTGATTTTTTATTTATCTTAGCGTTTATCGCCGTACCAAAGCTGATCGCTTTTTTGACAGCTTCTTTGTTTAGCACAGGTAGCGCTCCAGGAAGTGCTAGGCAGGTTGGGCAAACGTGAGTATTTGCCTCGTCACCGAAGCTAGTTGAGCAAGAGCAGAAAATTTTAGTTTTTGTATTAAGCTGAGTATGAACTTCTAAACCGATAACGACTTCAAACATATTTTTACCTTTAAATTTATGCAAATTTTTAAGGCATATTTTAGCGATACTTTCTTTTAAAATATCTAAAAATGAGCGTTTTGACTGGAAAATAAAGAAGGTGATTTAGAAATTTAAAGAATTTTAAAAAGTAAAAGCCATATAAAAATATGGCTTTAAATTTTAATGCTCGTGCTCACTAATAGCAACGGCACCAGCTAGATAAACGTAAGTTAGCATCATAAAGATAAATGTTTGCAAAACAGCCATAAGCGTTAGAAGCGCAAAAGCTGGAAGTGGAGCAAACCAAGGCGCAAGTGTAAGCATCGCAAGTAAGAACAAATCATCGCCTTTGATGTTACCAAAAAGACGAAATGATAGCGAAACTACACGTGAAAGATGCGAGATGACTTCAACTGGAAACATAATAGGAGCTAGAAATTTATTCGGCCCCATAAAGTGCCCAAAGTATTTGAAAAATCCATTTTCTCTAATGCCCTCAAAGTTGTAATAAACAAATACAACTAAAGCCAAAACTAGAGTTAAATTTAGACTTGATGTTGGTGACTCAAATCCAGGAATAATACCTACAACATTTGAAAAAAATACGATAAAACCGATAGTTGCAACAAGTGGGAGATATTTCCTTGCTAGTTTTTCACTACCTAAAGTATCTCTTCCCATAGATATAACACCCTCTAAATAAGCTTCAACTATATTTTGAAGACCTCTTGGTACAAGCTGCATCTTACTCCTTGCTATATAAGCAACTATGATAACAATCAAAGCTACAAGCAGAAAGTGAAACGCATAGATAAAGGCGTGGGAGCTATTTAGGAAATTTGAAAATAGAAACAAATCTTTCATTAATTTACCTTGGATTTAGAATTTTGCGTGATTGTAACAAAATTATTGTTAAAACATTTTTAATTTTAAGCCTTGAAGTAGTCAAAAAGCAGTTTGCAAATGGTCACTGCAACTACCATTAGAAACATTGTTCTAATAAATTTTACTTCTCTTTTAATGACAAGATTTGATCCAAAATATGCGCCTAAAATTTGACCAACTGCCATCAAAAGTCCAACAGCCCAAAGCATCTGCCCACCAGCTATAAAAATGCCAAGGGCAACGATATTGCTAGTAAAATTTAAGAGTTTTGTATGAGCGACAGCCTTTTTTAAATTTAGCCCAATTAATACTACTATCGCAAATGTCCAAAAAGAGCCTGTTCCTGGACCAAAAAAACCATCATAAAAGCCAAGCATTAGTCCAAAAACTACATAAAATAGCTTTTCATTCATCTTTGCAACTCTATCATTTTCACCGACTTTTGGCATAAAAAGTGTATAGATAAAAATAGCAATCAGTAAAAATGGGATAATTATCTTTAAAAAATTTGTATTTAAAAATAGGATAACCACCGCTCCGATGATAGCTCCAATGAAAGTAAAAACGATACCTACAAAGCACTCTTTATAATTAATTAATCCCCGTTTTGTAAAATTTAGAGTCGCTGTAAAGCTACCAAAAACTCCTTGAAGCTTATTTGTGCCAAGTGCAAGGTGTGGTGGCACACCCATCGCCATAATAGCTGGAAGCGTTATAAGCCCACCTCCACCAGCGATAGAATCGATAAAACCGCCTAAAAATGCAGCTACAAAAAAAACGACATAGCTAAGTAGATCAAATTCCATTTTTTGTTCTTTTGATAATTGAAATAAAAGCAGATTGTAATTTATTTGTACTTATCTTTTTGTAAAATTTTTATATTTAAAATGAGAGATTTTTAAAATTTATAAATTTAAACGAGCCTTTAGATCTAGCTCAAAGACTCGTTTATTAAAGTGACTACTTAATAACGCCACAAAGCATTCTAGCACCGCCACCGCCAAGTGCTTTTGGGTTGTCGCTATGATTATCACCACCAACATGAACCATTAGTGAGTGACCTTTTAGCTCGTCAAGACTCTTTATCTTTGGAGCTAGCACTGGATAGTTCGCATTGCCCTCAGTATCTACGTAAAGTGCTGGCAAATCGCCTTTGTGACCCTTGTCGTCCCATGCAAAAGAGTGCATCTTTGTGCCAGCTGGATCCCAGTGACCGCCTGCTTTCATACCAAGGCCTTTTTCAGTCGCACCACAGTCAGCATTTTCATGGATGTGAAATCCGTGTAGTCCTGCAGTAAGTCCTTTTAAATTTGGAAAAAATGCAACGCCGTAGTTTGTCTTAACAGCTACTACTTCGCCGACACTCTTATCGCCCTTCTCGCTTAGTTCATTAACAGGTATAACTAGATGCTCTCCAGCTTTTGCATCAAAGTGATGACCTTCGTGAGCAAAAAGCAAAGTTCCTAGAACTGCACTTAGTAAAACGATTTTTTTCATACAAGCTCCTTATGGATAAAATTGTATGGCAAGTCTACCCTAAATTTAAAAATTTAGCAATAATTTTTATTTTTTGAGATTTTTTATGATAGTTTCTAACTCTTTACTCTGCCCTATTCTATAAAGCGCGAAGTCGTATTTTATCGGGTCTAGCTCGTCAAATTCTCTAAGTTTTTTTGTAAGATCCATGACTGCTTTGAAATCGTAGCTCTTTCTGTTTATAAGTCCTAAATTTAAAGAAACTCTATGCGTATGAACATCAAGCGGCATCAAAAGCCTATCTTTTGGTAAATTTTTAAATAATCCAAGGTCGATGTCGCTATCCCTTACCATCCAGCGAAGATACATGTTATAGCGTTTATATGGGCTTTGTGGCTCTTTATCAAAACTCTTACCAAAGAAAAACTCATATCCGTCCGAGCGGTAAGAATTTAGCTTATATATAAATTTGATAAGCTCATTTACGCCCTCTATCATCTCGCCATTTTTTGCAAGGCCTTGACGTAAAATTTCCTCTATCTCGCCCTCTTTTTTAAGGCGTGAGAGAGTGATAAAAATTTCTTTTACGTCGTTTTCATTTTGAAAGCGGTATTTGAAATTTGATAAATTTTTCTTGATATTTTTCTCACTCTCATAAAGCAAGCTAAAATCAAGCGAATTTAGAAATTTTACTATCATTTTTGCGTTGCCATATGCAAATAACGCACAAATGAGCGCTATATTTGGCTCTTTAAATTTAGAGGCGACTTGGAGTGGGTCTGGGGCGTCAAATAGCCCCGAGTTTGTATTTTTACTAAGTACGTGCGAGTCTAAAAGGCTCTTTAGTTCGCTCATTGTTTTAGTGAAAGAAGTGTGTCAAGCATCTGATCAACGGTCGTGATGATCTTTGCCGCTGCGCCGTAACTTGCTTGAAAGCGGATCAAATTTGTAAGCTCTTCGTTCGTATCTACGCCACTTGTTGATTGAAATTCCTCTTCAGCTGTCTTTTGCAAAGACGTATTTGTATCGTGGATCGTATTATTCGCCTCTGTATCACTCGCCATGTCAGTCGTAAGATAGCGGTAATATCCCTCGATCGTCTCATCTCTATCAAGCGCTATGCCACTTGAGTAAAAGGTCTGCTTTTGATACTGAAGCTGGATCATTTTATTTGCAACTTCATTATTTCCGATAACTGGCTTTGAGTAGGCACGAAGCTTTGTGTGGTCTTGGGTAAAATTTTGATTTATGCCGATACTATTTGAGTCAGTACCTGAAAAAAATCTATTTATGCCAACAGCGCCTGGAAAATTTGTGCCGTGATCGACTATCGATATGCTATAAAGCCCTTGAGCTTGTTTTGGAATGAGAGAAAATGTGCCTTTTTTAGTATTTTTATCATAAAAATATGACGCCTCAAAAAAGTCATCAACGTCATTTAGCATATTATTGTCTTTATTGTCATCTGAGTTTGAGTTAAAGTCTTTGACGATAGAGTTGCCATATCTTGTATCATTCATCGTCGTCGTACCATTTACATTTATAGTTTTTCTGGCCACGACATTGCCTTTGTTATCATAAACAATAGCTTCAAAACTTCCGTTTCTTATACTATTATCATGATTCATCAACGTCTTATCGCCTTCTAAATAACTTATCGGATCTGAGTTAGAAATTTCAACTGCGGATTCGGCATAGATATTATTTGTACTTGTTATCAAGGTTTTACTAAATGTATTTAAATTATCAATGTATTTTTGGATCGTTCCATCGCTAAATTTATCATTATCTGGCTCGTAGTTTCTACCCCTAAGATCAAGTGCAGCTCCGATTTTACCGCCTGTAATCTTTTCTTCCATTGGGATTCTTCTGCCATCTTCTCTTTCATAATAAATTTTTGTATATCGTCCACTTTCAGTTGAACTCATAGAAATTTCATGAAAATTTACACCATCAACGATACTTACACCGCCAATATTTAGATTGTAGTATTTTCCTTGATCTGTTATTCCTGTATCTACCCTAGAATTGCTCTTTAGATCACTTTTATAAACTGCTGTATTTACCAGCTTTGACATCGCAAGCTCAAGCTCATCACGTTTATCACGAAGATCATTTGCATTTATTTTTATACCAGCGTCCGCGCCTGATTCTATTCTTTGGATTTGCTTATTAATATTTGCTATTTGCCTGCCTAGCGAATTTATCTCATTTATATTTATTTTTATCGTTTCATCAATCTTTTCATGCATATCATAAAGCATCTTTGACGAGCGGTTAATACTTGCAGTCAATACACTTGCTTTATTTATCAAATTTACTTTTTGAGCACCTGCATTAGGGTTTGAAGCAAAGTTATTCCATGCGGAAAAATACTCCTGAATATCTTTCACCATTCCATTATCTTTTAGGTCAGGAAAATATTTTGTAGCTTCTTGTAAAATTCTTTGTTTATAGGCTGTATTTTCTAAATTTGACGATGAGTATTTTAGTCTTGAGTAGGCAAACTCATCATGAAGCCTTGTTATAGTATCTACTTGTGTGCCTGTGCCAACTCCGCCAGGGACTGTATTCATCGCTGGAGATGCAGATTGGACAACACGCTGCCTTGTATAGTAGTTGCTATCGGCATTTGCGATATTATTTCCGGTTGTACTTATTTGAAGCTGGGCTGCATTTAGTCCTGAAACACCCGTGCCTAATGACATAAAAATATTAGCCATTTTTTAAACCCTTGATTTATAAAAATTATTATCTATGCTATTTCCATCTTGGCCGTATTCACTTGCTTTAGTACCAAAAATTTTTTCATTAAGTGAGTCAAAAAATTCTTTAACAGCAACAACATGTCTTGCATATTCTTTATTTACTTTATGTAAATTTTCAAGCTTTGAACGCATAAGAACAAGCTTTGACTTCACTTCATCGTCTAAAACGCTAGCAAGTGTAGTCGTACCGCTCTCTTTTGATACCTTTAAAAGCTCTTTATCTAGTGCTCTTTTGGTATCTTCAAATGCACGAACTAAGGCATTTTTTTTCTTTACACTCTCATCAACGCTTGAGTGCTTTGCCTCTTTTATATTTGCGATATCTTGTATAGTTAAATTTATAAGCTCATCAAGCTCGCCTATAGCCTCGTCCAAAAGCTTTTTTATCATTTAAAGTCCTTAATTACAGTAATGCATCAGCCACAGCCCTAGCCGTTTTTGAGATATCAACCTGATAAGTGCCATTTGCTATGGCATCAGCTATCTCTTTTAGCTTTGCGTTTTCGTTTGTTCTTACTTCTTTATTCTGAGTTTCGACCTTGGCATCGCTATTTTTATTTAGCGCATTTGCCTGAAAATTTGGTCTTTGGTTCAAAGGCCTTATCATATTCATACCTCTTAAAATAAAATGTTTATATCACTACATCGGCAGAATATAAATTTACTTAAGAGTCTCTCTTTAAAAAATCGTACAAAAGTTCTGAAAAACCAAGATTTCCGCTCAATGCTTTACTCATTGCATCGTTATACATCGACCTATAAATATCACTACCAGCAGCCTTTGGATATAGCGAGTTGTGCTCGTCTTCTTTTAAAGCAATATCAAGTACAGCCTTTACCATATATGCCTCAAATGCATCAGTTTGCTCTTTTAAAAGTGCATCTTGTTTAGCATTTGTATTTTTTATCTTATTTGCCGAAATTTCATTGTATGAATTTAACGCTAAGGTGTTATCTATTTGCATTATATTATCTCCAAATCAACCTGTATCGCACCAACTCGTTTTAAATTTTCAAGTATCGAGATGATGTCACTTGGTGTTGCTCCGAGCTTGTTTAAAGCTCTTGTTACATTTGCAACAGTTGTTTTTTCGCCTGAAATTTTAAGTAAATTTTGGCTAGGTGCGACAGATGTATCACTTCCTATATTTACATCATTTTGCGCTGCTTCATCGTAGCTATTCGGCTCTATTTTTATTGTGATTGCACCATGCGTTAAGACAACTGGACTAACTACGGCATTTATGCCACTTACTATCGTGCCAGTTCTTTCATCAACCACTATCTTTTCATCTGGCTTATACTCCACATCAAGATCTAGCACAGCACTTGCAAGCTCGATAATGCTAACATCATCTGGCTTTTTAACGATAACCGTTCTTGGATCGATCGCCTTTGCGGCATCATCAGAGATATTTGCATTTATAGTATTTTGGATATCAAGAGCGGTTTTAAAATTTGTATCTTTTAGGCTTAGTCTTATACTATCTTGATTGTAAATGTCATAAGTTACTTCTCGCTCAACCAAAGCTCCATTTAGGATAGAGCCAACGGTTGGGTGGTTGCCACCTGATCTACCCATGCTTTTTCCGCCGATGCTTAAAGCACCCTGAGCCAAAGCATAAATATCACCATCAACGCCTTTTAGTGGCGTCATGAGAAGGGTGCCACCTTGCAAGCTTTTTGCATCACCAATAGATGAGATCACGACATCAAGCTTGTCGCCATGCCTAGCAAATGCAGGAAGCTTAGCTGTTACCATAACAGCAGCTGCATTTTTTGACTTGATATCATCTGGATTTATCTTTACGTTTACACCTTGAAGCATGTTTGATAGAGACTGTATCGTAAATTTTGACGTTGAGCCATCACCTGTGCCGTTTAGTCCTACAACTAGGCCGTAGCCTATTAGCTGATTATCTCTTACGCCAACTATGCTTGCAAGCTCTTTTATCTGCGTAGCAAAGGCTGAAGTAGCTATCACTGAAGCTGCTACAAAAGATAAAAATTTTTTCATATTTTTTCCTAAAATTTAGCTATTTTAGGTTTTTAAAGCAAAAGATGTTCCAAATTTTTATAAATTATTGGAAGTAAGAGAGTGAAGTAGCTCCAAATTTTTTAAATTTTACAAGTTTATATGTAAAAATTTCATTGCTAAATTTAAAGTCGCTGTTGTGTTCAAAAACTATCATATAAATTTTCTCTTTTTTTAGCTGCGAAATCAAATTTACAAGCTTGACGTAAATATCATCAAAGCCAGCTCTTATGTCAAATGGCGGATCCAGATAGAGCAAGACCTTGCCACTTTGAGAATTTACAAGATCAGGTAAGATGGCAAAGGTGTCGCCATTTATCGCTTTTAAATTAGCACTCTCTAGACTTTTAAGATTGCTTTGCGTGATCTTAAAAGCGGCTCTATCTTTTTCGATAGCGATAGCCTCACGTGCTCCGTTACTAACGGCCTCACATGCCATCACGCCACTTCCACCAAAGCCCTCTATAAATGTAAGAGTATAAATTTCATCTCTAATGACATTAAAAAAAGACTCTTTTACGATACTTTTAGTGCTTCTAGTCGTGCTTAAGCTTGGCAACTCAAGCCTTTTGCCTTTAAATTTGCCACTTGAAATTTTGGTGTATAGCTTCACTGATTTGCCCTTAAAATTTCAAGAAGATCAGCTTTAAATTTATCTATTAAAAGTGAAATTTTCTCTTCTAAGCTATTTTCATTTTTAGTTTCATTAAGCTCATTTGCTTTTGAAATTTGCATAGCTGAGTAAAATTCTTCAAGCGTATCAAGAAGTGTTGTCTTGGTAAAAGGATGAGAAAGATGAGCATTTTTTCCTATTATAAATAGCGGTTTTTTTGTCACGATCTCGCGGTCACTCACTACAAAATCACAATCCTTATGATGAGCAGCTAAATTTCCACAAAAAAGTAGCAGTGTCTTTTGAAGTAAAATACACTCGCACTCAAATGAAATTTTCATATCTCTTCCTATAAATTTTTGCTCGATTTTAGCCTAAATAATCAAAAATTTGTATAAACACTAAAGGATTTTAAAATTTTACCGATGTAGAAGCTAACGTAAGTTTTAAGGAGTAAAACTATGGAAATCTTTAAGGCAGCAGCAAATCAGGTACTAGATACGAGCATGAGCACATCCGCTCAGCGTCAAATAGATAGCAGACCTATCGAGCATTCTGATGTTAAATTAAGTGCTGATAAAAATAACGAAACAAAAGACATTAACGAGCTAGACGGACTTAGCAACGAAGAGCTTGCCAAAAGAACAAGAGAGGTCACTGACAGACTAAACTATCAAATGCAGCAGCTTGATACTAATGTAAGATTTGCTTACAATGAGAAGCTAAATTTAATGGTTGTGCAAGTAAAAGATGCTAAAACTGGCGAAGAGATAACACAACTTCCAAGTAAAGAAGCTATAAGAATAAGTGAGTATTTCAAAGAAAGCATAGGAATACTTTTTGACAAGGAGAGTTAAAAAT
The DNA here is from genome assembly GCF_003048575.1 of Campylobacter concisus. Taxonomy (NCBI): domain Bacteria; kingdom Pseudomonadati; phylum Campylobacterota; class Epsilonproteobacteria; order Campylobacterales; family Campylobacteraceae; genus Campylobacter; species Campylobacter concisus. Next base: position 357,741 of record NZ_PIRZ01000002.1, read on the forward strand.
GGCAGTAGGTAACGTAACAAATTTAGGCATCGGTACAAAAAATAGCGGGCTAAATGATGATCTTATCAAGAAATTAAAAGAAGCAGATGAGGCAGGACAGATCAAGCCTTTAACAAAAAGGCTAGAAAGAAATGATCTAAAGCAAAAAGACCTTGCAGCGCTAAAAACTCTAGTTAGCAACGTAAACATAAGTGGCAAAACACTTGGCGGAGAGGCACTTTATCTAAAAAGAACTACAAATAACGCTGGTAAAAGCGTAACAGCCTCAGCAGCAAATGGCGTTAGCGTGCAAAATTTTAGTATCGATGTGCAAAAACTTGCTCAAAAAGATACATTTCAAAGCTCAAATTTCAAAAACGCTTCAAGCTTGATAGGTGCGACAAATAACGGCTCTTTTGATGTTGAGATCGATGGACAAAAATTTTCTATTAGCGTAACTAGATCAACCACATATCAAGATATTGTAGACAAGATAAATGATATCAGTGGTGGTAAATTACAAGCTAGAATTTTAAATGTTGGCGGAGATAAGCCAAATCAAATCATGCTTCAATCAGGCAACACTGGCGCAACACAGACTATTAAATTTTCAAATGATACAGCTGGTGTTTTAGATAAACTTGGCTGGGATAGTACGCAGTTTCAAGATAAAGATGCAAATGGCACTCTACTAACAAATCCTGATGGCACACCAAAGATGACATCAAATTTTGAAAAGAATAGAATTTTAAAGGCACAAGATGCGGAATTTACATATAACGGAGTAAATGTAAAAAGAAGCAAAAATACCTTCAACGACTTAAGGCCGGGAATTTCTATTACATTAAATGAAACTGGTAAAACAAACGTAAGCGTTTCTCAGGATACAAAAGAGGTAATAAAAGCGGTTGAAGAATTTATCAAAGACTACAACCTAATGACCATGAACCTTGGTATAGCCACAAAATATGACGAGGAAAAGGGAGCTGGCACTTTCCAAGGCGTTAGCGAAATTTCAAGCTTAAGATCAAACATTGGTCGTCTTGTAAATGGACAAGACAGCGAAGGTAAAGCATTAAGTAAATATGGCATAGTGCCTGATAAAGACGGTCAGCTTCAGCTTGATCTAAATAAATTTAACGCAGCTCTTAGCAAAGATCCTGAAGAGATTCAGAAATTTTTCATGGGATCAAGTAAGATCGAGCCAATAAGCTATATGGGAGCATCGACTGTTAGTGCTGGAGCATTAGACATAAAAGCTGGTGATCTTACAATAAACGGTAAGTCAGTTACATTTTCAACTACAGCCACAGCCACAGCCGAAGAAAATGCACTAAAACTTCAACAAGCCATAAATGACGCTGGCATAACTGGAGTTACAGCCAGTCTTGATAACAGTGGCAAAAGAATCGTCTTAAAAAGAAGCGATGGTGAAAATATCGAAGTAAAAGGTAAAGCTCCTGCTCTAACGACTCTAGGCATGAGCGAAGCAACTGTAAATTCAGTAACTAAAAAAACAGATGGGCTATTTACAAAGCTAGCTAAAATGCTTGATGGTGTCGTTGGTAAAAAAGGCACAATGATCGCTATGCAAAATCAGCTAAAAGACGAAAACGAGTCGATCACAAAAAACAAAGAGAGCACACAAAAGCTCTTAGATGAGAAATATACAACAATGCAAGAGCGTTTTATCAAGTATAACGCTATCATCGCGAGTTTAGAAAATCAGTTCTCAACACTAAAATCAATGATCGATGCAGAGATAAATAGCAGAAAATAAGAGAGAAAGATGAATCAAAGTGCATATAGTGCATACGCACAGTCTAGTTTTGGGGGCATTGAGTCCCCAACTAAATTAATAGAAATGCTTTATGACGGAATTTTAAAATTTATATTTCGTACCAAAAAGGCGATAGAAGCTGGAGATATAGAGAAAAAAGTTTATTATATAAATAGAACAAATGCTATTTTTGTTGAGCTTTTAAATTCGCTTGATTATTCTCAAGGCGATGTAGCTCACTATCTTAGCGGCCTCTATACAAGACAGATGCAGCTTCTTGCTATGGCAAATATACAAAACGATATCGCAGCTTTGAATGAAGTAACTAATGTCGTAAAGCAACTATCTGAAGCATGGAGAGAGGTAACATCAGGTGAATAGCTGGATCAATGAATTTAAATTAGCATTGATAAACGAAGACACGAGCAAGATAGCTGCTTTATCACAAAATTTTAGTGAAGATATGTTTACGAGCCTAGCTTCAGCGCAAGAAGCACAAGCATTAATCGGCGGTGCAATAGAGCTTTTAAAAAGCAAGTCTTCACATATTCAAAATGAGCTTATAAAACTACAAAAAGCTCAAAAATACGTAACAAACTAATCAATTTTTATAAATTTAAAGGCACGGCGTTAAGCCGAGTTCTGTCTTGAGCGATCATTTATCTACGCTTGCTTTTACAAACAAACTCTAGCGAAGGGTTTTAATATAAGACCAAAACCATCCCTTCTTGCTGCAGGTTGGGTTTATATGGCCACGCAAGTTACCAAGCGTGCCGGTGGGCTCTTACTCCGCCGTTTCACCTTTACCGCCGAAGCGGAAGTCTACTTTCTGTTACACTATCCCTTAGGTTTCCCTAGCCATCCGTTAGATGGAACCTTGTCTTATCGCAGCTCGGACTTTCCTCTTTTGCAAAAACAAAAGCGATCGCTTACCGTGCCAGAGCGAAATTATAGCGCCTTTGGCTTAAATTTCTAGCTTTAAAAGCTTTAGACTTTTAACTTTATGTTTTTTATTTAAAAGGCAGATTTGCAAACAGATAGAGTGCTTTGAGTAAATATTTAGCATATGTTTTGTTAAAAATTTATCTCAAAGTGCAATAAATTCAGCATTATTTATAGGTCGTAAATCGTACAAGTTCCCAAATTTCTCCATTATCTCGTGCGTGGCCTCTACAAAAGGCTCACAGCCAAAGTGCGGTACGACGTAAAAATCAACCAAATTTAACCCTGTAAAATCGCTCATATTTGGGCTATTTTCATCCATTAGCGTAGCATATCTCGTATCTGGTGCCGCCACGATCGCTCCTGCTGACTCACCGATATAAATTTTGCCTGCTTGAACTGCATCTTTGATGGTTTGTGCAACATGCGACTTTCGTAACTCACTAAGAAGATAAAATGTATTTCCGCCGCTAACGTAAATGATATCGCACTGACTAATGGTAGATAAAATTTTATCTTCACAAGATGGCTCATCTTGGCTAGATACTAGCGCTGCCGAATCATTGGCGCAAGAGACGTCAAGGTGTCTTAGCTTAGCACCAAATTTTTCCAAAATTTCCACCGCTTCATATACGTAAAAATTTACCTCTTCAAATTTTGCTGCCGTATCGATAAAAGCAACTTTCTTGCCACTAAATTTCACCAATTCATTGATCTTGCTCGCAATCTCCGTAAAATAAGAACAAAGAAAAATATTCGCCATTTTTAATCCTTTTAAAATATAAATTTGCAAACCCATTATATCTAAACGAGCCTAGAAACGCTTGTATTTCACGTCGCTCGCGTCTTGCTCCACGGGTAAAATTTAGTGATGTTAAGATATGGGTCTTAGTGCATAAAATTGCGATAAATTTAGCCTCAAATTTGAGCTTAAAACGACAAGGCAAAGTTTTACCCCGTTTTGCTCACAGCTTTTAAAAAGCGTTAGGCAAGGCAGATTTTGATTTGTGAAATTTAAACTTGAAAGTTAAGGCGAAGTTTTGCGAGATGGTTTTAAGTGTTTTCTGTGTCGCTATGCTCGTAGCTAAACAAAAGAAGTAAATTTCGTCCAAAAATAAGGCATACAGCCTATCGCAGAGCAAAATTTATGCTCTGCTTGCACTTGCGAGCATAGATGCAAAAATCATTTAAAAGCGCTCGCAAGACAAGCCGCCGCCCTACTCAAAGATATTTTTATGCAAGATTTCTTCTAGCACGACCGTCGCGTAGCTGCCTTTTTGCAGCGTAAAATTTATCGTAAAGTGCGCTTTTTCCTCGTTGTATTTATAGCTTGCATCCTCCAAGTAGCACCACGCAAAACGCCTTGAGCCAGTCATTTTAGCCTTAAATTCATTTGCCTGAGCAAAAATTTCATCCTCTACTGTTTTTGCTGCACCCTGCGCCTCATACGCCTTTGCGCCCACGATCAGCCCGCAGCTAGTGATATCTCTAGCGTCAAAGCGCGCGCCCTCCGCGTCCAAATCCTCGCACAAAAAGCACTTACCGTGCGGATAGTGGCCCAAAACTTCGCCCTCCATCAGCTTAAAAAATCTCTTTTGCGATTTTAAATTTTTCAAAATCGCGTTATCAAGATATGGATAAATTTGAGCTAGCTCGCCTAGGCTAAAATCCTGCGCAAACTTCGAAATCTCCACGCGTTTGCTAAGCCAACGGTTGAAAAGATCGCTTTGATAGGCTGAGATCAAAAAGTCATTTAGCTTTACATTTTTGCTCTTTTTGCCATTTATCGTGCCGTTTTTAAGTAGCTCCTGCCCAGTTTCAGCATTATCACCAAATTTACCAAAGCGCTGGTAGCCAAAGTAGTTTGCATAGCCCATTTTATCGATATTTATAAAGGCTTGCTCGAGCTTTTTAGCGCTACTTGGTAGCACCTTTTTTAAGCGGATAAAAAAGCTATTGCCCTTTAGATGTCCGATGCGAAGCTTGTTTTTATGCACGTTTAAATTTAAAATTTTCATCTTTTCATGGCTAAAGTTTGCAAGCGCGTTCTCAAATTTACGAGGCATCGAGATAAACTGCGTCGTCATGCCCTGCTTGTCCTTTAGTCCAGCATAGCCAAAGTCACGCATTTTTGCCCCTGTAACCTCGCTTAAGGCGTGCAAAGCGTCGCTTGTCGTCATATCTTTTTTAGAAATTTCAACGATCAAGTGCTCGCCGTCACCACTAAACTCATAAAGTGGTATCTCGCGCACGACAAAATCATCTGAATTTTTAGAAAAATATGCCTCGATGGGCGCATGAGTTAGCGCATAGAGCGGCTTAAAAGTGGTGGCTTCTTGCATTTTGTCTTAACCTTTTATTTGAAATTTTTGCAAAGACGCTAATCCTTGTCCGTGTTTTTGCGGCGATCCTTTTGATGGCATTTAAATTTTTAGGACAAAAAGTAAATAAAATTTCATACTCTTCGCCGCTACTAAGCTCAAATTTACTTAGTTTTTTTGTAAATTTAGCACCCTTTTTGCTAGTCTTTAAAAGCTTAGCAAGATCGGTATTTAGCCCATCTGAGATATCCATAGCTGAGTTTACAAGATGAGCTGCTTTGTAGAAAAATTTATCTCTTAAAATAGGCTTTTTAAAACGTGAATTTTTTGAAATTTTAGCTAGCCTTAGAAGTGAATTTAGCCCTTTTTGGCTGCCTCCAAGCTCGCCAGTAAAAGCTACCAGATCGCCGTATTTTGCATTTTTCCTAAGCACAGCCCTGCCCTTTAGCTCGCCGATTACACTAACACTTATATTTAAAATTTTACTACTTATCGTGTCGCCACCGATTATCTTTACACCAAACTCCTCGCACGCTCTATTTATGCCGCTACTTAGCTCTTTGATTTGTTGCGGTGTGAAATTTTTTGGCAAGCTAAGTCCAAGAAGGACAAATTTTGGCCTAGCATTCATCACGATTGTATCTGAAAAATTTACGATCATCGCCTTATAGCCGATCTCTTCAAGGCTTAGCCAGCCATGCTTAAAGTGCGAGTTTTGGGCAAAAATATCCTTGCTAAAGACATGCTTGCCAATCACAGCTGCGTCATCGCCAATATAAGCGTTACCAAAGCATTCAATCGTGAAATTTTCTTTATCCATCGGGCCATTATAATGAAACTCCTTTTAATTTTAGGATAAAATAAGCCAAAAAAGGAGCCAAATGCAAAAAATAGAAATTTTTAGATTTAATGCAAAAAAGGATATTTTGTCGTATTTTAAACCATATTTTTTAGAAATTTTAGATTACGCAAACCTTGACGAGCTATTTTTGTATATTAAAAAGATTGATCCGTATTTTCAGCCAACAACTGGCTTTGTGAAAGTAAATGATGTCGTAGTGAGTACTGCTGAACCATTAGAGAATTTATATGAAAAATTTGCGGGCGAGCTTGTGATTTCGCCACTTGATGAAAAACGAGCGGTTTTAGATCTTGAGATAAATGATGATGACTTTTGGAAGAAATTTAAACCATTTGAGAAATTTTGTGATCAAGCAGGCAAAGAATTTTATGCAAGCTTAAAGCCATATTTTTATGCTGATTTTGTGAGAGACTACGAGCCAAATTTTATAGGTGCAGCAGCCATCATACTAGCTCATCATCTTTATAAAAAAGAAAAAAATGATGAGATCATGAGGCTTATCAACAATGAAAATGGTATTTTGATAGCTTGCAAGATTGATGATTTTATCTTTGGCGGAAGCGAAATTTATACCGAAGCGATTAGGTTTTTTAAAGAAATTTTAGGGATAAAAGAGGACGAAACCGCAAAAAACGAGCTTAAAAATATAAAAAGTTTGGATAAATTTAAAGAGTTCAAAATAGCCATAAGCGATAAAATCCCTCAACATTTAGATAAATTTAGAGCAAATTTTATAAATCTAAACAATAAATTTCCTTGTGGATTTGAGCTTTTAAAAGTAAACGAAAAGCTTGCATTTGCATTTGCTAGTAAGACCATCTTTAATGCGTTTGATAGCGGGGCTGATTTTTTACTAGCTAGCAATGATGCTGAGTTTTATATGTTTGACACGCTTTCAAAAAAGCTTGAAAAATTTGCAAACAGAAGCTTGCAGGATTTTTATATTTTAAGAGTTGGCGAACTGATCGAGCTTGAAAATGGCAAAATTCCAGCAAGCTTAAAAGAGCATACGCTAAAAGTAAATCTAGTCTAACCTAAAAATTTATTTTTGCAAAGTTGCATTTTGCTCGCTTAAGGCTTCTTCTTTTTCGTCTTCTTGCTTTATCTCATCGTATCTTGCTTTGGCATTTTCATAAACACCAGCTGGTAGGCTTATATTTAAATCGTCCCTTAAGCTCATCACATCATCACAAGCATTTTGGTAGCCAAGGTCACAGCTTTTCATATAATAACTCACGCCAAGCTCGATATTTGAGTGCTTTTTTAGATCACTATCCATTTGCTCATTTATCTCTTCATTTACAAACATATCGCCCAAAGCCTCGCATGAAAGCACATCTTTTTGCTCACAGCCATCATAGAAAATTTCATACGCAGTTGCGTAATCTCCGGCATTTAGCGCCTCAATACCTCTGTCATAATCATCGATGTCAAAGCTAAATGCTAAATTTAAAGCTAGGATTAAAAAAACTATCTTTTTCATATAAAGCTCGGTGCATCATTTGAAAATAGTATGAGATCGCCAGCACGCGTATTTTGAGCTAGAATTTCTTGCATTTTATTTTTATCCTTTAAGATGATGATCTTTGGCTTTATGATGTGTTTTAGCAAAACTTCGGCATTTAGCGAGCTTGTGATGATAACAAGGTCAAAAATTTCATTTATCACCTTGGCTAAATTTGCATTTTGCTCCGCATCACTCTCGACGATACCAGGCGTTAGCAGCACTTTTCTGCCAGCGTAGGTGCTTACAAGCTCGTAGCTTGCACTCATGCCTGAAAAATTTCCATTAAAACTATCATCAATTATCAGCTTGCCGCCAGCCTCGATCTTGCTTAGGCGGTGCTCTACGTTTTTCATCTTAGATAGTGCTCTATCTACCGTCTCATCGCTCATCTTTAGGTATTTTGCCACCTTGATGCAAACGGCTAAATTTGTAGCATTAAATTTACCAAGCAGTGGCGAAGCATAGTTTTTGCCATCAAGTATAAATGAAATTCCATCTAAATTTGCATTGATATCTTTTAGACTTTCATCGTAAATTTCTAAATTTTGGCTTGGCTCTTTCTTTGTCGAGCTATGTAAAAATGCCATTTGCAAGCGAGCGCTTTGAAGTGCTTCAAGCTTGGTAGAGCGGATATTATCAAGCGTTTTAAAATACTCAATGTGTTGCGCGCCGATCTCGCCAACGATGACGATTTGCGGGTTTAGAAATTTTGTGATCTCTAGGATGTCGCCCTTTAGCCTAGCGCCTGCTTCAGCGATGTAAATTTGCGTTTGCTCGCTTAAGTTTTCATTGATATCTTTGATGATGCCAGCCATTGTATTTACGCTGCGAGGCGTTTTGTAGCAGTCAAAGCTATCTTTTAAAATTTCAAAAAGAAAATTTTTGATGCTAGTTTTGCCGTAGCTTGCTGTGATCAAGATGATTTTTAGATCTTTATTTGTACCCAGTTTTTTAAGTGCCTTATTTTTAAAGCCTTGAAATTTTATCTTTTCTAAAATTTCACTAAAAAATAGGCTCACGACCAAGACAAAAAGTGGCATAGGAGCCAAAAACGCCTTGTGGATGATGAAATTTAAAGCGTAGTTTAAGATGATAGCACAAGCAAGGATCACAAAAAAATGCTTGATCCTAGCAGTAAAAACTAACTTTTTATCAAGTTTTTTATGCCACATATAAAGTGCTGGCAAAAGTGCAAAGTAAAAATAGATAAAAAACCACTTGCCAGTCGTGTAAAATAGCACCAAAGGCACGATGAAGAAAAAGACGTGCCAAGCGGGCTTTGTGAAGTGAAAGAGTACGCGCTCAGGCTTATATGAAAACCACTGAAAGCAAGTAATCACATAAAAAGCGAGCGCAAAGATAAATAAAACTGTGCTTATGCTTAAAAATATATTCATCTTATCTCCTCGATCCCGCTCTCATCGTCATCTATCACGACATTTTTAGCCTCATTTAGCTCAAAATTTATCCCTTTTTCTATCTCTTCGCTTATAAATTTAGCGTGAAGCAAAAAGAAAAAATGATCACCACTAAGCGGAAAAAATGAACTATTTTTTATGAGCTTATGTATACTCTCCCCGCTTGTTATAGGCGTTGCCTTGTCATTTTCGCCCCAGAATATCAAAGCCTTGCCACTAAAGTCAGCAAAATGCTTCGTAAAATCCTCATCAACTACGTTTTTTAGGGTCTCATACATCACTCTACTCATACCGCTCACATCTTTTGTGGCAAAGAGTTTATAAAATTTTCCAAATCCAAAAAGCTTAAAAATTTTAAAAATAGAGATCTTTGTGCGCACGATAAATGGCTTTTTGACAACTATGCCAGCTGAGCTCAAAAGCACAAGATATGGCGGCTTTAGAAGCGTTGCGACCTTGCCACCAAAGCTATGACCTACTATAATATCTGGCTTTATGCCAAGCTCAGCGCAAAAATTTTCAACGATTTTTGCATAATCACTTGTTTTTAAAGGATCAGTAATTGAGCTTTTACCAAAACCTGGCATATCGATATAAACGTGGCAAAACTCGTTTAGATAGTGCCCAAAAGCCTTTTTCATTATCTCTTTGTTTGCACCCCAGCCGTGCAAGAAAAGCACTATTTTTTTGCATTTCGGATTTACTACTTCGTAGCTGATCTCATACTCGTCTGAGCCGTACTTTACCGCCCTACTCGCCATCGTTCTCTCTTTTTTTTGCAGTATAAATGCTCTCAAGCACACTCACTGCTTCGCAAAGGCGCTCATACTCTTCCATATTTAAAAGCACTGCTTCAAATTTATTATTTTTTACAATAACCGCTCTTTTTAATTCATTAGCTCCCACACGAGAGAGTACCGAACTAAAATTTCTAACCACTTCAGTTGCTGTATAAATTTCATCTTTGGTAAAAGTTACCATTGTCGCTCTTTGTGTAAAATTTTACGTAAAATATCACAAACTACTTTATAATCTACTAAATGGTCTAAATTTTCCCACGACCTTTTACTGAAGTGATCGAGTTTATAAAGCTATAATCGATCTTTATATTACGCTCTCTTGGAAGTGAGTTTGCAAGAGCATTTAAAGTACTCTCAAAATCCTCAAATAGATAGTTTGCAAGGCTTCCTGGGTTTGGATTTATCTCATTTAGATAGACCTCATCATCTATCACAAAGAAGTCGCATCTAATGATCGCTCCGTCAAAACCGCAATCATAAATTTTTGAAAAGTTAAATTTAAGCTTTTGTTTTAGCTCCTCAGAAATTTCAGCCTCTTTTACCTTGTTTTCATTTGAAAAGCTAAGATATTTTTGCTCGTAGTCAAGAAATTCTTTCTTTTTTGGCTCTTCGATGATAGAAAATTTTATCTTTCCATCTATCTTACAGCCTGCAAGGTTATACTCTTTTACTCCCTTTATAAAAGGCTCGACAAGCACATCTTTATCAAACTCAAATGCTATGTCTTTTGCATAAGCTAGCTCGCTGGCGTCATGCACTATATTTACGCCGATACTACTTCCAAGTCTTGCTGGCTTTAAAATAATAGGATAGTGAAATTTTGGCTGGCTCTCACGAGTTAGCATCTCATAGTCAAGCGCCTTTACGCCAGCTTTTTGCGCTAGAAATTTAGTAAGCTCTTTGTTGTAGCTAAGTGCACTTACTTCAAGCCTTGGACCTATATATTTTATGCCGTAAAAGTCAAAAAGCGCTGCTATCTTGCCATCTTCGCCGTCCATGCCATGGATCAAATTTATAATAACATCACACTCTACTTTTTTATCGCCAAAGAGAGAGTGTATGAAAAATCCACCCTTAGACAAAATGAGCTTTTTTGAATTTTTGTATTTGCCAGAGCTAAAGAAATTTGCTCTCATATCTTTCTCTTCGATAAGATAAAAATCTCTATTTGCGTCGCAAAATATAAATTTTAGCTCTTGTTTTAGGACATTTTTTAAAACTATTGCACTAACTATGCTTATCTCATGTTCATAGCTCTTTGCTCCAAATATCACACCTAAATTCATCTTTTTAATCCTTATCCTAATTTCTTTAATGCTTCTTTTATAAGATCACTCGTATTTTCACTCTTACACTCAGGCAAAATTTTCACTATCTTCTCACGTTTAAAGCCAAGCGCCTCAAGTGCCAAAAGTGCCTCATTTTGATAGCTTGGTACACTCTCATCACTTATTAGTTTTGCGTCGCTTAGCTCGGCTATAATGCGTCTAGCAGTCTTTGGTCCGATACCTGGTACACTTTTAAAGGTATCTGCATCACCGCTTATTATGGCATTTGTAAATGCTTGCGAGCTAAGACTTGAGCAAACTGCCATAGCCGTGCTAGCTCCGATGCCATTTAGCTTTATAAGCATCTCAAACATCTTTTGCTCATTTGCATCCAAAAAGCCGTAAAGTAAATTTGCGTCCTCTCTTATGATCTGTGTTATGGCAAGCTCGACTTTTTCGCCCTTGCTAAGCTTGGCTGAGCAAAAAAGCGAAATGAAAATCCCATAACTTACGCCGCTATTTGTCTTAAGTATCACAAATGCGGGATCTTTTTTGCTGACGATACCTTCGATCGCTTTTATCATCCTTTAACCTTTTATTCTTAGAAATTTGTATCTGTGTAGTCTTCTAATTTATTTGACTTTTTGATCTTATACTCAGCCTCATCGCCATCGCCGATCTTCTCTAAAGTAATGGCATGAGCGGTTTCATTTTGCTTTGAGATATAAGTGACATTTTGTGGAGGATCAACGATAACGAATCTAATCTCATTTAGTTCAACCCAGTTGCCTCTATTTATCACTTTTGCAGAAAATATTCCATTTTGCATGATCTCAAGCTCATCTTTTAGAGTAGCTAGCAACTCTTTTTTATCTTTAAAAATTTTTAGCAAAGTGTTGTATTCATTGACTAGACCTTGATACTCTTTTAGCTTTTTCATAAAGGTAACTGGCGGTATCACTTTAGCTTTTGAGAGCTCTTCTACCTTTGCTTTTATGGTATAAATCGAGTCTTTATTTTCATTTATGACATTTTTCTTTGTTTCAATATTTTTTAGAAGTGAGGCAAGCTCTGCTTTTGTATATTCGATCTTATTTAATTGCTCTTGCGTAGCCTCAGCACTCTCAGGCATTTTGCTAGTATCGATTATAAATTTATTGTCAGTGCCTCTTAGATATCTTACGTCTATTAAGTGTGAAGCTGTGATAGTGCAGTTTGAGCCAAGCGTATTTATTTGGATATTTTGAGCAGTTATAGAGCCACCAACGACGCTATTTATCTTAACTCTTTTTGCTACGACGTTTCCGCCTTCTAGCCTATCTATCTCGACATTTTCAGCTTCAACCTTACCGATATGGATAGAAATTTTTGCATTCTTTGCATAAATTTTAGCCTTTTGGTGTGTTTGACCGCCGATTATTACTTCATTTGCTTTAACCATCGCATTTGCGCCGACATTTCCTTTAACCTCGATCTCGTCAGCCTCCACGATGATGCCAGTGCCGATGGCATCTTTTATAGTGTCAGTTTCCCTAACCACTAAAGTCACATTTGTATCAGTGCCTGCTTGAATAGAGCCAGTTGTTTTAAAATTTGCCTCATTTATCTCTATGCGCTCTTCAATGTCAAATGAGCCATTTTTCTCAACTACATATCCTGATTTTTTAGCGATGTATATTATGCTATCGTCATTTTCTACTCTCTCTATATTTTCGCTTATACTTATCTCTTTGCCAGTATCTTCTTTTGGCTTTTCTACTGCTAATAATTTACCCCTCGCATCACGGCCATTTTGCCCTTCGTGAGACTTTTTCTCTTCCATTATCACTTCATCTTGTGCCACGCCAAAAACAAAACCTCTATCAGCGTAATCAACCTTATCTTCCTCTTTTATCGCATCAAGTTTATCTTTGTAGTAGTAAAGTATCTTTGCATCGGTAGCTTTTTTTGGATTTATACCTTGTGTTATGTTTAGTATGTAGTCTTTATCAAGTTCGCCCTTTACATGCACAACTGAGGCGATTTGTTTTAGCTCGTCTTTTAGTTTGCCGATCCTTATACCTATTAAAATTTGAGCCTTCATAAGCTGTTTAGCGATATATTCAAAAAGTTTATCTTCGTAATGCTGTTCGTATTCACAATCTTTTGTAGCTTTTACCTTTGCGACTACTTTTGTAACCGTTGAATTTACACCGATTTCTATCTTTGGAAGCTTTGGCACAGCATTTAGCCTAACATCAAAAAATTCCACATCATAGACCTGCTCGATCTCTAGTGTCTCGTCAAGATAAAATGCATTATCATCAAAAAAGTTTAAAGTTTCTTCAGGGACAAAAACTGGTTCTTCATTATCTTTATTTTTATAATAAGTCAAAATGCCTAAAATTTTAAAATCTATAAATTCTACCGGTACGCTGTGTTGCTTGCTTAATTCTTTAAGCGATATATAAGGTGTTGAAGTTTGAATTTGCGTTGGCGGTAAAAATCTCTCGTTTTCTTGCACGTTCTCGCTCAAAATTGATCCATTTCACATAAAATTTGGCTCTTATTATCGCCAAAATTTTATTAAATTTGGGTTATGTAAGCTTTAAAGCATCTTTTGTTACTATTGCGTTTTCAAATTTAATTTAGGTGAGCGATGTTTATAAAAGGTTTTTTTTCAAACTCAGTTGGCATTATGGTTTCAAGAATTCTTGGACTTATAAGAGACCTTTTAACAGCTTCCATCCTTGGAGCTGGCATATTTAGCGATCTTTTTTTTATCGCTTTTAAAATACCAAATTTATTTCGGCGTATCTTTGGAGAAGGTGCCTTTACGCAGGCATTTTTGCCAAATTTTGCAAATAGCAAGAAAAAAGCGATCTTTCAGGCTGAAATTTTCATCAAATTTCTACTTTTTATAGGCGCATTAACGCTTCTTGTAAATTTATTTACGCCCTACTTTATAAAGATCATCGCAAGCGGTTTAAGTGAACAAAATATCACCGATGCAGTGCCGCTTGTGTGTATAAATTTCTACTATCTAGCTCTTGTTTATATCGTTACTTTCATGGGTGCGCTGCTTCAGTATAAAGGGCACTTTGCCACGACTGCGTTTTCTACTGCACTGCTAAATTTAGCCATGATCGCATCGCTACTTTTGGCTCGTGGCAAGAGTGAAAGCGTGGTCGCATTTTATCTTAGTTTTGGTGTCGTTGCAGGTGGCATCTTGCAGGTTTTGGTGCATCTAATCGCTATGAAATTTAACGCCTTAAATAAAATTTTCTGGGGCGGAATAAGCGGATATTTTAAAGGCAAAAAAGCTAGTAGCAAAGGCTTTTTTATAAATTTTTATCACGGCCTACTTGGCTCAAGTGCGATGCAAATAAGCGCATTTATGGACACTTGGCTAGCTAGCTTTTTGGTAAGTGGCTCGATAAGCTATCTTTTTTATGCAAATAGAATTTTTCAGCTTCCGCTTGCTATCTTTGCGATCGCGCTCTCTCAAGCACTCTTTCCAAAGATCACCAGACTTTTAAAGCAAAAAGACGAGGCAAACGCCCTAGTTTGGACAAAAAAGAGCTTTTATCTACTCCTTTGCGCCCTGCTAGCAGCTACGATCACAGGCGTAGTGCTAAGCGAGTTTATCATCTGGCTCTTGTTTGAAAGAGGGAATTTTGTAAGGGCAAATACCATTGAATGCGCCAAGGTGCTAAGTGCCTATTTGGTAGGGCTTACGCCATTTGGGCTGGCTAAAATTTTCTCACTTTGGCTCTATGCAAATATGAAGCAAAAAGAGGCAGCCAAAATTTCCATCATCTGCCTTGTGATAAATTTGATCCTAGCTGTCATTTTGATGCAGAAATTTGGAGCAGCTGGTCTTGCATTTGCAAGCTCGCTTGGGGGATTTTTACAGCTTATTTTATACATAAGAGCCTTTGGAGCTAAGCGATTTTTAGCTATAATCGAGCCTAAATTTATAGCTGCTATCGCTGTTTTAGCGGTTTTGCTCTATTTTGGCTTAACATTTTTAAAGGATATATTTAATGCGAATTTTTGATACTTCTAAAAGAGAAAAGGTTGAGTTTAGCCCGATAAGAGAAGGTGAAGTTAGCATCTATCTGTGTGGTCCAACGGTCTATGATGATGCGCATTTGGGACATGCAAAATCAGCCGTTAGCTTTGATCTTTTAAGAAGGGTATTAAAAGCGCTTGGCTACAAGGTCAAATTTGCAAGAAACTACACCGACATCGACGATAAAATTTTAAATAAAATGGCGCAAACTGGCCAAAGCTTAGAAGAGATCACAAACAAGTATATAGCACATTATGAGAGCGACATGAACGCTTTAAACGTGCTTGACCCAGACTTTAAACCAAAGGCTACGCAGTGCTTGGAGGCGATCATCAGCTACATCAAGGTGCTTATGGATAGAGGTGTGGCGTATAAAACCAGCGATGGAATTTACTTTGATACGAGCAAGGATAGTGGTTATTTTAGCATTAGCGGCAAGGACAATAACACCGATCTAATCGCACGAGTGGCAAGTTTTGGTGAGAAAAGAGATGAAAAAGACTTCGTGCTTTGGAAATTTGACGAGAAATGGTACGAGAGCCCATTTGGCAAGGGTCGCCCTGGCTGGCACACCGAGTGCGTGGCGATGATAAGGGAGTTTTTAAGCGACAAAGAAAATGATAAATTTGAGATCGATATCCACGCTGGAGGCATCGACCTATTCTTTCCGCACCACGAAAATGAAGCTAGCCAGTGCAGATGTGCCTATCATAAAAATTTAAGCAAATACTGGATGCACAACGGCTTTATAAAAGTAAATAACGAAAAGATGAGCAAGAGCCTAAATAACAGCTTTTTTGTAAAGGACGCCCTAAAAAACGTTCATGGTGAAGTGCTTAGATATTATTTGCTTACGAGCCATTACAGAGCGCATTTTAACTATTCAGACGAAGATCTAGTGGCTTCAAAAAAGAGGCTTGATAAAATTTACCGCCTCAAAAAAAGGGTTGATGGCGTACAAGCCGGCATGGCAAATGAGAGCTTTAAAAGCGAGCTACTTGAGGCACTTAGTGATGATCTAAACGCTTCAAAGGCGCTTGCAAGCGTCGATGAGTTTGTAAAAACGGCAAATGAAAGACTTGATAACAACCCAAAAGATAAAGCATATAAGGCCGAAGTGGTGGCAAATTTAGAGCTCATAGGCGAAATTTTAGGCATTGCTATCACAAACTATGTGGAGTATTTTCAGTTTGGCGTAAGTGACGAGCAAAAAGAGCATATCCAAAAACTTCTTGACGAACGCGCGGTAGCTAAAAAAGAGAGAAATTTTGCAAGGGCTGATGAGATAAGAGATGAGCTTTCCAGTCTAAATATCTCTATCATGGATACACCAAACGGCGCAGTTTGGGAGAAAAACAATGACTAACTTTGGCTTAAAAGATGTACTAAAACGCTTTGGTCCATATTTTAAAGACTACATTCCGCACTTCATCCTAGCCTTCATTGGCATGGGGCTTGCAAGTGGCGGAACAGCGGTCAGTGCATATCTAGTAGAGCCAGTACTTAATAAAATTTTTGTTGAAAAAAACGAAACATTGCTTTATATGCTGCCATGTGCGATCATTGCTATTTATCTGTTAAAAAATGTTGGAACTTTTATGCAGGCCTATTTTACCGCGTATATTGGTCAAGATACGATTAGAAGATTTCGTGAAAAGATGGTCGAAAATTTACTAAATTTGGACATGAAATTTTTTAATGATTTTAGAACAGGCGAGCTAATAAGCAGAACCACGAACGACATAGAGCGCATAAGATCTATTGTTTCAAGCATCATACCTGAGCTTATTAGGGAGCTTGTAACTATCATAGGTCTGCTTTGTGTAGTCATCTATCAAAGCCCTAAATTAGCCTTTTTTGCACTTGTTGTTATGCCATTAGCGATTTATCCGATCTCGCGCCTTGCTAAAAAGATGAAAAAAATCTCAAAA
This sequence comes from Campylobacter concisus, assembly GCF_003048575.1. Taxonomy (NCBI): domain Bacteria; kingdom Pseudomonadati; phylum Campylobacterota; class Epsilonproteobacteria; order Campylobacterales; family Campylobacteraceae; genus Campylobacter; species Campylobacter concisus. Next base: position 374,603 of record NZ_PIRZ01000002.1, read on the forward strand.
AAATCGCAAGAAAAGACATCTGATATCACCTCAGCCTTGAGTGAAATTTTTACAAATATCGAGATCATCAAGGCAAATAATGCCCAAAAATACGAGCACTCACGTTTCGTTGAAGAAAATAACAAATTTTTTAAGTTAAACCTTAAAACCGTAAAAATCGAGCAACTAGTAAGCCCACTAATGGAAACAATTGGCTCAATCGGCGTGGCAGCTGTCATCATAATAGGCGGCAAAGACGTCATCGATGGAAATATAAATATGGGTGCATTTTTCTCGTTTTTAACTGCGCTTTTCATGCTCTACACCCCGCTAAAACGTATCGTAAATATATACAATAAAATGCAAGATGCCATCGCAGCGAGCGAGAGGACCTTTTTCCTGATGGATAAGGTAAGCCAGATAAAAGATGGCCAAAAAGAGCTAAACGAAGAGATAAATTTGATCAAATTTAACGACGTCCGCCTAAGCTACGGCGACAAAGAGGTCTTAAAAGGGATAAATTTAGAGGCAAATAAGTCAGAATTTATAGCCCTTGTTGGCTCAAGTGGTGGCGGAAAAAGCTCGCTTATGAATTTGCTTATGAGATTTTACGACGTAAATGGCGGAGAAATTTTAATAAACGACATAAATTTAAAAGATATCAAAATTCACTCACTTCGCCAAAATATCGGACTTGTCACCCAGCGCGTCTATATCTTTAATGACACGATCGCTAAAAACGTAGCTTACGGCAGGGAATTTGACGAAGATGCCGTTATAAACGCTTTAAAAATGGCAAATGCTTATGAGTTTGTGAGCAAACTAGAAGGCGGCATAAACACTACTTTAAACGAATTTGGCACAAACCTTTCAGGCGGTCAAAGACAACGTATCGCAATAGCTAGAGCGCTTTATCAAAACCCACAAATTCTCATCTTTGACGAGGCTACCTCAGCACTTGATAATGAGAGTGAAAAAGAGATCACAAAGGCTATAAACAATCTCAGAAGCAAAAAGATCATCTTTGTCATCGCTCACCGTCTAAGTACGGTTGAAAGTGCTGATAAGATCGCAGTTTTAAGCAACGGAAGGATAGTTGATACTGGAAGTGATGAAGAGCTTAGTAAGAGAAATGAAATTTATGCAAAACTTAAAGGCAAAGCCTTAGTTTAAGGCGATTTTTGCTAAGATTTGCACAAAATTTTAGGCATTTTAAAGAGGTTAAAATGAGCTTAAACTACGAAACTTTAAAATCTATATTTTTTAAATTTGATCCTGAAACTGCCCACAAGATCGCAGAACTTGCAATGATCGGAGCAAATAAAATTTTTCCAGGATCATTAAGCTTTGTAGCAAATAAGTGCGTGGTCGATGACAATGCGCTAAAACAAAATTTATTCTCAAGCACTTACCACAATCCAGTTGGCATAGCAGGTGGCTTTGATAAAAACGCCACGATGTTTGAAGCACTCACGGCTCTTGGCTTTGGGTATTTAGAATTTGGCACATTTACTCCAAAACCTCAACCTGGCAACGATAAACCAAGACTTTTTAGGCTCATAGATGAAGAGAGTATTCAAAATGCGATGGGCTTTAACAACGACGGTTGTGAGGCTATCAAAAATAGAGTAAAAAAGATCTATCCTTTCACCATACCTATCTGGGCAAATATCGGTAAAAACAAGGTTACACCAAACGAAGATGCAATAAAAGACTATGAAATTTTAGTAAGAGAATTTAGTGAAATTTGCGACACCTTTGTCATAAACGTCTCATCGCCAAACACGCCAAATTTAAGAGCTTTGCAAGATGAGAGCTTCATAAAAGAGCTTTTTAGCGTCATTTTACCACTTACCAAAAAACCAATCATCTTTAAAATCGCTCCTGATATGAGCCACGAAGATGCGATCAGGCTTTGTAGTTGCGCGGTAGAAAACGGCGCTAGCGGCATGCTTGTCTCAAATACAAGTGTTGATTACTCGCTCTCTCACTCGTCAAATTTAAAGGATTTTGGCGGACTAAGTGGCAAAGTGATAGCTCAAAAGTCAAAAGAGATCTTTAAAGCCGTAGCAGACGAGCTTTATGGCAAGACGACGCTTATCGCATGTGGTGGCATAGATAGCGGTGCAGAGGCGTATGAACGCATAAAAATGGGAGCAAATTTGGTTCAAATTTTTACAAGCTTTATCTTTAAAGGGCCGATGATCGCAAGAGATATAAATTTAGAAATTTTAGAACTTTTAAAAAGAGATGGCTTTGCCTCTATTAGCGAAGCGGTCGGCATAGATGTTAAAAAATAAAAGGCAAAAGATTGATAAAATTTAATAAAACAAAACTAGAAAACGGACTTGAAATTTATCACGTACCAGTAAATCCAGGCTCAAAAGTGATAAGCGTCGATGTCTTTTATAAAGTTGGATCAAGAAACGAAGTGATGGGCAAAAGCGGCATCGCTCACATGTTAGAGCATCTAAATTTTAAATCAACCAAAAATTTACGAGCTGGCGAATTTGACGAAATTGTAAAAGGCTTTGGCGGCGTAAATAACGCAAGTACAGGCTTTGACTGCACACACTACTTTATAAAAGCTTCAAATGAAAATTTAGACAAAACGCTTGGTCTTTTTGCTGAGCTTATGAAAAATTTAAGCCTAAAAGACAAAGAATTTCAACCAGAGCGAGACGTGGTGCATGAAGAGCGTAGGTGGCGAACAGACAACAACCCTATGGGATACCTCTACTTTAGACTCTACAATCACGCATTTATCTACCATCCATACCACTGGACTCCGATAGGTTTTATAAAAGATATAGAAAACTGGAATATTAACGACATAAAAGAATTTCACGCTACATATTATCAGCCAAAAAACGCCATTTTAATGATAAGTGGCGACATTGACAAGGATGAGACATTTAAGCTAGCTAAGAAAAATTTTGGTGGCATAAAAAACAAAAGAGCCATCCCAAAATCTCACTGTAAAGAACCTGAGCAAGATGGAGCTAGAAGAGCCATTATCTACAAAGATAGCCAAACACAAATGCTAGCTATCGCTTACAAAATCCCAAATTTCAAACACTCTGATCAAGTAGGTCTAAATGCGATCAGTGAATATCTGGCTACTGGCAAAAGCTCGGTTTTACAGCAAAAATTAGTCGATGAACTCATGCTTGTAAATCAAATTTACGCTTACAATATGAGTTGTGTTGATGAAAATTTATTTATATTTTTAGCAGTTTGCAACCCAGATGTCGAGGCAACTGCGGTTGAGGCTGAAATTTTAAAGATTATAGAGGATATTAAAAGCAAACCTATCGACAAAAACGATGTTTTGCGAGTTAAAAATTTAATCAAAAGCGACTTTATCTATTCGTTTGAAAGTGCAAGTAAGGTTGCAAATTTATACGGCTCGTACCTTGCTAGAGGTGACATAAAGCCACTTTATGAACTTGAAAAAAATATCGATAAAATCGATGCAAAACTTTTAAAAGATATAGCAAATAGATATTTTAATGAAAAAACTAGCACGACAATAATTTTAAAAAAGGAATAAATGTGGAAAATTCGCTTCAAGGTGCGATGACAGCACTCATTACGCCATTTAAAAATCAAAAATTAGACGAAGCTGGCTTTGAGAAACTGATAAAAAGACAGATAAAACATGGCATCGATGTAGTCGTACCAGTAGGAACCACTGGCGAAAGCGCAACTCTAACTCATGATGAGCATAGAATTTGTATCGAAATAGCTGTTAATGCATGCAAAGGCACAGACGTTAAAGTGCTTGCTGGTGCTGGTAGCAACGCCACTCACGAGGCTATTGGTATCGCTAAATTTGCCCAAGCTCATGGTGCTGATGGCATCCTTTCAGTTGCGCCTTATTACAACAAACCAACGCAAGAAGGGCTTTATGAGCATTACAAAGCCATTGCAAATAGCATTGAAATTCCTGTGCTTCTTTATAATGTTCCAGGTAGAGTTGGCGTGGATATCTTGCCAGCGACCGTTTTTAGACTTTTTAAAGAGTGCAAAAATATCTATGGCATCAAAGAGGCTACAGGCAGCATAGATAGATGCGTCGATCTACTAGCTCACGAGCCAAATTTAGTAGTCATCAGCGGCGAAGATGCGATCAACTATCCTATCATATCAAATGGAGGCAAAGGCGTTATCTCAGTTACTGCAAACCTCTTGCCAGATCAAATTTCTCAGCTAACGCACCTTGCGATGAACGAAGAGTACAAGAAAGCAAAACTAATAAACGACAATCTATACACGATAAATAAAACACTCTTTTGTGAAAGCAATCCGATACCGATCAAAGCAGCGATGTATCTAGCTGGACTCATCGACTCTTTAGAGTATCGCTTGCCACTTTGCAAACCAAGTAAAGAAAATTTTAAAAAAATCGAAGAAGTAATAAAAAATTATGAAATAAAGGGATTTTAATGAAGGACACACTAAACGAATTTAAAGGTAAAACGCTAGTTATCAGTGGTGGCACTAGAGGTATCGGTAGAGCCATAGTTGAAGAATTTGCAAAAGCTGGCGTAAACATAGCATTTACCTATAACTCAAACGAAGAACTTGCAAATGAGCAAGCAAGAGAGCTTGAGGCTATTTACAAGATAAAAGCCAGAGCGTATGCGCTAAATATCCTCGAGCCAGAAACATACAAAGAGCTATTTTTAAAGATAGACGAGGACTTTGACAGGATTGATTTTTTTATATCAAATGCAATTATTTCAGGTCGCGCAGTAGCTGGTGGATACACTAAATTTATGAAGCTAAAACCAAGAGGCATAAACAATATCTTTACGGCAACAGTAAATGCCTTTGTCGTAGGCACTCAAGAAGCTGCAAAACGCATGGAAAAAGTGGGTGGTGGTAGCATCATCAGCCTATCATCGACTGGAAATTTAGTATATATCGAAAACTACGCAGGTCACGGCACAGCAAAAGCAGCAGTTGAAGCCATGGCAAGATATGCTGCGACCGAGCTTGGCGAGAAAAATATCCGTGTAAACGTCGTAAGCGGCGGCTCTATCGAGACAGACGCGCTAAGAGCCTTTACCAACTACGAAGAGGTGCGCGATATGACGGCAAAGCTTAGCCCGCTAAACCGCATGGGACAGCCAACTGATCTAGCTGGAGCATGTCTATTTTTGTGTTCACCAAAAGCTAGCTGGGTGACTGGACATACATTTATAATAGATGGTGGCACGACTTTTAAATGAGAGTGAAATTTCTAAGCATAAAGGCATATTTGTGAGTTTAAATTTACCAAATTCTTTAGCGTTTTTTAGGATACTGTTGGCTCCGCTTATGTTTTTTATGCTCGTAAATGCGCCAGGAATTTTTACGCAAATTCACATAAGTTGGATAAACTACTTCGCAGCTCTTATCTTTGTGATCGCCTCAGTGACTGACTTTTTTGACGGCTACATCGCAAGAAGCTGGGATCAAAAAACTAAACTTGGAGCGATCCTTGATCCACTGGCAGACAAGATGCTGATACTTGCGGCATTTTTAGGCCTTATGATGCTTGGAAGGGCTAGCGCTTGGGCTGTTTATCTCATCTTGGTGAGGGAATTTTTCATAACTGGCTTTCGTGTCGTTATGGCAAGTGATGGCGTAGAGGTCGCGGCCTCGATGGCAGGCAAAGTAAAAACAGTCTCACAGATGTTTGCGGTTGGATTTTTACTGATGAGCTGGCCTGGTGGCGAACTTTTGCTCTGGATAGCTGTTGCGCTCACGCTTTATTCTGGGTTTGAGTACATTTTTGCCTACGTAAAAGCGATAAAAAAGAGCTAAATTTGAGCTACGAATTAAAAGAGATCATTTTAAAACGCACTGCAAATTTAGAGCCAGCACTGCAAAAACAAGCCAAAAAACTAAATCAAAAGATCATCAACACAAATTTTTATCACGATGCTAAAAATTTAGAAAAAATTGGCGCTGTGATCAGCCCTGAGCTAAATGAATTTTTATTAAGTTGCGCTTTAGAATACGACAAAACCCATGCAGATAAATTTGATACGTTTGATAACGACGTAGAGACCTTGCGTGGTATTTGGAGTGCGATGAGCTTTACAAAAAGCCTTGACATTTTAGACTATCTAAACATGCAAGCTACTCGCTCGGTATCACACCGCTCGTTTGCGCATAGATATATTTTTGAAATTTTACGCTTGCAAGAGAAAGCCGGCCGCACACATCCGTTACTTGCCAAGCTTTATGACTATTATGGTGGCTTACAAGCAAAACTGCCCATATATGAGCTTTTACAACGTATCGGCGTAAACCCTACTGATCCTTATGATTTTGATATCTCGCTAAAAGCTGTAAATTTTGGCTACTGGTTTAGCAATCAAGGCTTAAGCGATGATGAGCTAGCCGGTAAATTTCACTTAGAAATTCTCCTTTTTGCCCCTTTTATAAATGACCATACATTTGAGATAGAGCTTAGAAACGACGCTGTGCCAAGGGCTAGAATAAATTTTAATGATGACGGCATAAGCTTTTTGCAAGAGCTACCGAAAGAGATTTTGCCCTATCCTGATATATTAAACTTAAAACCATTTATAGATCAAGTAAAATCACATTTTGATCTAAAATTTGACCTAGACGATAAAGACAAAACTTATTTTAGTGTCAGCAAAGGGTTAAATAGAGCCAAAACACTCTCTTGGCTAAAGGAAATTTTCGCCTAAATGGCAAGGTAAATTTGAGAGTAAATTTATAAACTTTAGCTAAAATCTCATCAATTTTTTCAAAAAAAGGTAAGTTTTGAAAGGTATTCTCTTCACGCTAGTCCTACTTTGTCTTGGGCTTTATGCATATTCGTTTTATTTTTTAGTGACTGTTTTAGCCATTAGTTTTCTTATATTTTTTCACGAGCTTGGCCACTTTTTGGCAGCAAGAACGCTTGGCGTAAAGATAAACACCTTTAGCATCGGCTTTGGCGAGAAAATTTACACCAAAAGCGTTGGCGGCACCGACTACTGCCTAAGCGCGATCCCACTTGGTGGATACGTGCAGCTAAAAGGTCAAGACGACACCGACCCAAAGGCCAAAAACTACGACCGTGATAGCTACAACGTGCTAAGCCCACTAAAGCGAATTTATATCCTTTTTGCAGGACCATTTTTTAACTTTATCTTGGCCTTTTTTATCTACATTTTGCTTGGATTTATCGGTGTTGAGAGACTTGCGCCAAGCGTTGGACACATAGCTGACGGCTCGGCGGCTGCCAGCGCTGGACTTATGAAAAACGATAAAATTTTAGCCATAAACGGCGTAAAGATAAACGAGTGGGATGAGATCAGTAAAAATGTAAAATTAGAGCCAAGCACCATTTTGATAGATCGCAACGGCTCGCAAATGACTATAAATTTAACACCAAAGATAGGCGAGACGATAAATCTATTTAATGAAAAGGTACAGCGCCCACTGATCGGAATTTCTCCAAATGGAGAAGTGATAAAAATTTACCACACTGGTCTTGCAGGCATAAATTTTGCCTTTAGTGAGACGATCGAGGCATCAAAACTAATCTTTAAAAGCTTTACCAAACTAGTAAGTGGAACTGTACCACTAAAAGAGGTCGGTGGTATCGTGCAGATCGCTGATGTCACTTCAAAAGCTGCAAAAATAAGTCTTGGCGTACTTTTGACGATCGTCGCTTTAATCTCAGTAAATTTAGGCGTTTTAAATTTATTCCCCATCCCAGCGCTTGACGGCGGACACATACTTTTTAACTTATATGAGCTAATTTTTAGACGCGAGGTAAATGAGCGAGTGCTCACGACGCTTACCTACTGCGGCTGGGCATTACTGCTTGGTATAATGGTACTTGCAACCTTTAATGATATTATGAGATTAAGTGGAGGTTTATGATGATAGTTTTAAAAGAGCTGCTTGAAAAGATAGAAAATTTAAGCAAAGATGTGACGCTCATCGCCGTTAGCAAAAATGTGACATGCACTGAAGTAAGAGAGCTTTACGCGCAAGGGCAAAGAAATTTTGGCGAAAATAGAGTCCAAGAGCTAGCCAAAAAAGAGCTAGAACTACAAAATTTTACTGATATAAAATGGCATATGATCGGCCGCTTGCAAAATAACAAAATAAATCAAATGATAAGCCTAAAGCCCACACTTTGGCAAAGCTGTGATAGCTTTGAAAGGGCCGTAGAGGTCGATAAAAGGCTTAGCTATAAGCTAGACACCTTGCTTCAAATAAACTCGGCTGATGAAGATACAAAGCAAGGCGTAAGCGTAGTAAATGCGGCAGAAATTTATGAGCGCATCCAAAGCGAGTGTAAAAATATCAATCTAAAAGGCGTGATGAGTATCGGAGCGCATGTGGATGAGCCAAAAGAGATTCAAAAAAGCTTTGAGCTAACATATAAAATTTTTGATAGCCTAAAGCCAAAAGGCGCAACTATCTGCTCGATGGGCATGAGTAGTGACTTCGAGCTAGCGATAAAATGTGGCTCAAATATGATCCGCCTTGGCACTATGCTTTATCTGTAATTTTATCGCTTTTGTCTGATTTGCCTCTGCTGCTGGAGCTTGATAAATTTTTACTAAAAAGGCTTGAGCGAAAAATTAAAAATCTAATATTTAGCGTCAGCTAAAACTAGAGCAAAAAGTACTTTTACGCCAGCTTTTTCTAGAGTATTTCTAGCTTCAAGTATCGTAGTGCCAGTGGTTACAATGTCATCTACTAAAATAACTGGCGCAGTGATCTTTTTTAGGATTTTAAAATTTCTTGGGTTATTTTGTCTAAATTGTAAATCCTTACCACTATAGCTGATCTTACTGGTTGCATGCAGTGCATGAAATATGGGCTTTAGATTTTTAGCCCTTAGTGCATTTGCCAAAATAGCCGTGTGTGAGTAGCCAAAATGAACTCTATCATCTATAGGCAGAGCATAGACTTTCTCCGGAAAGCTAAAGCTTTTAGCAAATTTATTAAATGCAAATTTGGCTAAGTTTTTATATATAAGATATCCGTGCATTTGGTGCTTGGAGTGGATGAGTTCTTTTATTTCAGAGTAGCCGTAAAAGCTATAAATTTTAAAGCCCTCTAGTTCTCTTACTATCGGGCTTGGCTCGCTTAAAATTTGTGAGCAAATTTTACAAAATGTATTTAGCGTAAAGCTCTTGCAAAACGCACAAAACATTAGCTATTTAAGATAGCAATTGCAGTGCGTTTGATAGCGTCATTTATTATTTCAGTCAAAAATGATTTAAATGCCCCACCTGTGGGAATTAACTCAAATTTGGTTTGATTATTTGAAATATTTTTAACGATACTTTGATCGCCTTTTTGGATCTTAAGTGTAATCTTAATATTACCTTTTGTATTATCAGTACCGTATCCACTCATATTTGCTTCAAACTCGTTGATAAAAATTTCAACCACGACTCCACCCATGCCATTTACATTTGCACCGCGCGCCATAAGCTCTTTTTTGAGCGAATCGCTAAAATAAGTAGCAAGATCGTTTTGAAGCACAACATATTCTTTTACAGTACCTTTGCCATCAGTGATCGTAGCAATGGTACTTTTGTTTTTGCGGTTGTCATGCACTGCGCTTATATAAGCTTCAAAGCCGCTATTTTGCTGGCTCGCAGCAGTCTTATACGGATCAAATGCGACAACACTTTGACTTGGTGCACAACCGGTTAAAAGCAAAACAAAAAGTCCAAAAATAGTCAAAAATTTAAATTTATTCATCGTTTTTCCTTTTAAAGTTTAGTGATCTCATCGGCTACTTTTATCGCAGCTTGTTTAACTAAAAGTGCGATAAAAAAGTCAAACTGCTCAGATTTTGAAGCCTCAAGCTTCTCTACATGGTGCCTAGTCGAGATAGGTAAAGTTTTTTTGAAATTTATATTTGAAAGCACAAGAAGGCCATTTAGATGACCATTTAAAATTTCTGAAGCTCCTGAGTAACTTCCTCTAAGCTCGTCAAATCTAAAATCAAGCCTATATGTATATGGCGATGTTTGAGTATCGACAACAACGATACCACGAGAATTTAACTCGCGCTGCAAAAACATGTAAAAAAGCACTTCAAGGCGTGGGTTTGAGTTAAAAACTGCACTATTTCCTTCAACGCCTGTGTAGTAAATCGATCTTGCACTACTTCTAGCATCGACGATCCTGTGGAAATAAACTTTTTTTAATCCAACGTTAGCATCGATCATATTTTTTTCTAAGCAGCAGTTTATCGCTACATCACTTTTGTATTTGACGCCATTTATGAAAAGGGCATCGCCCCTACCTTTACAAGCACTGCAATCAGCCGGTATCCTCATAACCTCTTCAAAATACATCTTATCTTCGCTGTTTATGCTCGCACTTTGCATGCCGTCTATACCCTCACATGAGAGGCAAAGGCTGGCTTTAGCCATACAGCCCGTCATAAAAATAGCCATAAGTGCCGTTAGTAGTGTTGTTCTTAGCATTTCACTTCCTTTTGCTCGTTTTGTTTTTTACGAAGATTTTTCACACTCTCTCCTGCTATGCCGTAATTATTAGTGTCTATCTCATCAATGATAACAACAGTATTTTGAGCATTTCTTCCTAAAATTTCGCTTATTAGCTTTGTAACTCCACTTATCATCTTCTCTTTTTGCTCTACACTCGGACTATCGCCCTCTTTTGTCACACAAATTTTCACAAACGGCATAGTACTCCTTTTTACAAATTTAGCATTTAAATTTTAATCAAAAACCTATTTGCCAAAATAAGATCCTTGCTGCGGCAGTATCGCCAGTTCACAATAAGGCGAAATATTTTGAGATGATTTTGAAAGTTGTGACGTGAAATTTTGGCGCAGATAGAACAGATAGTTCATCAAGCCAAAATTTTACTAACTCTTTCAAAAGGACACAAAAGATAAGCCGTTAGTCTATTTTTAATACCGATAGGAATGCCTCCTGTGGCAAATTCACCTTACCTATCGCCTTCATCCGTTTCTTACCCTCTTTTTGCTTCTCAAGCAACTTCCTCTTACGAGTGATGTCGCCACCATAGCACTTGGCTGTGACATTTTTACCCATTGATTTCACGGTCTCACGAGCGATTATTTTATTACCGATGCTAGCTTGTATCGCCACTTCAAAGAGCTGACGCGGCACGATCTCTTTCATCGCCTTTACAAAGTCCCTGCCCTTTGTCTGCGCCTTGCTCTCAGGTACAATGATAGAGAGTGCATCGACCGTCTCGCCAGCCACTTTGACATCAAGCTTTACTAGATCGCCCACGCGGTAGTCGCTCGGCTCATAGTCAAAGCTCGCGTAGCCTTTTGTGCTTGATTTTAGTTTGTCGTAAAAGTCCATCACGATCTCGTTCATCGGTATGTCATACTCAAGCAAAACGCGGTCAGTCGTGATGTAGTCCATCTTTGTTTGTATACCACGGCGGTTGTTTAAAAGCGTGATGATGTTGCCCAAAAATTCGCTTGGCGTGATGATAGTCGCTTTCACATATGGCTCAAGGATAGAGTCTATTTTATTTACAGGCGGCAACTGGCTTGGGTTTTGAATTTTTAAATTTAGCCCATCAGTTTGGATGACTTCATAAGTCACAGTTGGCGCTGTGGCGATGAGATCAAGGTCAAACTCACGCTCCAGCCTCTCTTTGACGACCTCCATGTGAAGAAGACCTAAAAAGCCAACCCTAAAGCCAAACCCAAGCGCGACCGAGGTCTCTGGCTCGTAGCTTATGGAGCTGTCATTTAGCTTTAGCTTATCCAGCGCGTCACGCAGATCTTCAAATTTATCAGTTTCAATAGGATAAAGCCCCGCAAAAACAAATGGCTTAGCCCTCTCAAAGCCACCTACTGGCTCTTTTAATGGATTTCTAGCCTGCGTAATCGTATCGCCCACCTGGACGTCACTAACATTTTTAAGTCCGAGTACAACGATGCCTACTTCGCCAGCAGAAAGACTCTTTGTCTTTATAGGAGCGATAGGATTTGGATACATGAGATCTAGCACGATGTGTTTTTTGCCTGTGCCCATAACTAAAATTTCATCATTTTTTGAAATTTCACCATCATAAACACGCACAAGTGCAAGCGCGCCAAGATAGTTGTCAAACCAGCTATCATAAATAAGCGCCTTTGTTGGCTTGCTTGCGTCGCCATTTGGTGCTGGAATTCTCGTGATGATTGCTTCAAGCAGTTCTTTTATGCCGATACCGCTTTTTGCACTCACTTCAATCGCCCCTGAGCAGTCAAGTCCTATGATGTGCTCGATCTCGTCTTTTACTCTAGCAGGATCAGCCGCTGGTAGGTCGATTTTGTTTATCACTGGAATGATCTCTAAGTTGTTTTCTAGCGCGATATAGACGTTTGCGATGGTTTGCGCCTCCACGCCCTGAGAAGCGTCCACGACTAGCAGTGCGCCCTCACAGCTGGCTAAAGATCGGCTCACCTCGTAGCTAAAGTCTACGTGGCCCGGAGTGTCTATCAAATTTAGAACAAAATTTTCACCATTTAACATGTAGTTTAGGCGAACAGACTGAGCTTTTATCGTGATGCCGCGCTCTTTTTCGATATCCATCGTGTCCATGATCTGTGAGCTCATCTCGCGGTCGCTCACGGCGCCGCACTCCTGGATCAGGCGGTCTGCGAGCGTACTTTTGCCGTGATCGATATGAGCGATGATGCTAAAATTTCTGATGTTTTTCATTTAAATTTTACTTCTTGATTAAATTTTTGGCTTTTATTTTGCCTAAAATTGATTTAAAATTTGCATAAGAAAAGCAATGTTAATGCTTGTGACCAAAGTGTCCGTGCTCTTCTTTGCCTTTTATCTCGCAGATGAGCTCATCTTTATGCCCAATGGCCTTGCTCTCAAACTGAAGCGTAACATGGCCGATGCTAACATGAGATAGCTCGTGTTCGATCTGCTTTATCATCTTTGAGATCTCGTCCACGCTTAGCGCGTCATCCACCACCACATGGGCTATGAGTGCATTTGAACCGGCACTTATCGCCCAAATATGTAGATCATGCACCTGTCTAACGCCATCCACGCCTTTTATGATAGCTAAAATTTCATCCGTATTAAGATCGACTGGCACGGCTTCGATAAGGATATTAAAGCTATCTTTTAGTAAGCCAAAGCCACTTTTTATGATAAGTATCGAAACAAATATACTTGCAATACTATCAGCTTGCGTAAGGCCAAATTTCATTATGACTAGTGCTGCAATAATCGCTCCAACGGAACCAAGCGTATCACCAAGGACATGAAGATAAGCTCCTTTTATATTTAAATTCTCTTTTATATCGCTACTTTTATGCATATAAATAGCTACGATCAAATTTATAATAAGTCCCAAAATGCTAATAGCAAGCATTGTTTTGGCTTCGATCTGCGGCTCGCTAAAAAGTCTCACAACCGCTTCAATTATCACAAAAATACCTAGGGCAATAAGAGCCGAGGCATTCACAAAAGCAGCGATGATCTCAACTCTTTTATAGCCAAAGGTCTTTTTTAAATTTGCTCTTTTTTCTGAAATTTTAAACGCCATGAGCGAAAAAAATAGTGCGGCTGCGTCTGAGAGCATGTGAAAGGCGTCGCCGATGAGCGCAAGCGAGTTTGAGAGAAAGCCAAAGATAGCCTCGACCACCATAAACGCAAAAATAAGTAAAAACGAATTTCTAAGAACGCTCTTGTTGTGCATTATTGTCCTTTTTTTGGGCATCGATCCTCTTACCGATATCTTTTAAATTTGAAAACTCCTCGATGAGCTTTGGCGAGTCGTCAAGACTGATGACAAAATTCCAAATGTAAGTCATCACGGAGTAGATGTGGCCGGCATTTGTCTGCTGTGAGCTTAGCACTATTATCGCCACTAAAAAGAGTACTGAAGCACTAATACCGATGATAAAATAGCTCACCGCTTCCCTGTTTGAGATCGCTATGCGAAATTTATAAACGACGTCGTAGTGCCTATCTAGCGTGCTTTTGTTAAAAACACCTATAACTTTCGCCTCTTTTTCTAATCGGTCATTTAAACGAAGATAAGGATCATCATTTTTCTTAACATATCTTGGCAAAAATATAAGAAAAACGATCATCACAGCAAAGCACGCCACAGCGACCTTTGGCTCGACAAAGATGAGCATAAACGCTGAGCCGATGATAGAAATAACCGAGGTAAAAAACATCGGAAAGTGCGTCTCAAAGAAATTTACAAACTCACGTGAAAGTGCCACTCTAGCGATGATAGCGGAGTCGTCTTTGGCGTTTTGTTTTTCATTCATGATGACGTTTACGGCGAGCTTTGCGTAGATGCCTGCAAAGACTTGCGTATCCACGCGGCGTCTGATAGCTCCAACAAGCCACGCTATAAGCACAAAAAGTGCGTAAACAAGGGCATTTAACGTGTTTCCTTGCATGATTGCGTTGATCGCAAAGCCCGCAAATATCGGGTAGGCTAGAAAAAGTCCGTTCTCGGCTAGCACCAAAGCGAAGGTCAGTATAAGCTTTTTATTGTGCTCGGTCGCTATGCTCTTTAGCGTTTTAAAGGCGTTATTTTGCAAATTTACTCCTAAAAATTTTTTGCGAATTCTAGCCAAATTTATAAAAATTTGAAAAAATTAGTTGTAACTATTGACATTACAACTAAAAAATATTATACTTCGCTCATCAGTTGTAAATAAAAATATTACAACAAAAAAGGAGAAAAAAATGAAAAATTATCAAGTTACAAAGATCGCTAACGAGCCAAGAATCGAGCTAAAAGAAGCTTTAAATTTAAGCGGCTGTGAAGTTTCTATAAACGAGCTTCCAGCAAATGTGAGCGTACCATTTGTCCACTCACACAAACAAAACGAGGAGCTTTATATTATCTTAGAAGGTGATGGTGAGCTTTTCATCGACGGTGAAGTGCTAAAAGTAAGCAAAGGTGACGCACTACGCATAGACCCAGAAGGTAAAAGGTGTTTTAGAGCTGGCAAAAACGGCATAAAAATGATCTGCATACAGAGCAAAAAAGGTAGCTTAGAGCAATACACTATGAGCGATGGTGTGATAGTCACAGACATCAAGCCAAGTTGGCTATAAATTTAAAAATCCCAAAGGATAAACAATATAAATAGCAATCATAGGCGCAAACGGCAAGAGCGGCGTAAATTTAGTAAATGAAGCCATAAAACAAGGTTACGACATTACAGCGATCGTTAGAAACAAAGAGTATAAAAATAGTAGTGTTAAGGTTTTTTATAAAGATATATTTGAGCTTACAAAGGCGAATCTGGCGGGCCTTGACGCCGTTATTAGCGCACTTGGCACTTTTACTGATGTGACCTTCCCTTTATATAAAAAGGTAGCAATCCATCTTACAAATTTACTAAGTGGTAGCAGTAAAAGGCTCATCATAGTTGGTGGCACCGGCACACTACTGGTGGATGACAAAGGTACGATGGCTATGGATACGCCTGACTTCCCACATGAATATATGGGAGTGGCAAGAGCAGCTGCGGAGTCGTTTTTCGAGCTAAAAACTAAATCGGACGTACTTTAGACGTATGTAAGTCCAGCAGGTGACTACGACGCAAATGGTGCTCGTACTGGTAAATACGTGCTTGGTGGAGACAATCTCATCTTAAACTCAAACAATGAGAGCTATATAAGCTATGCAGACCTTACGCTTGCGATCATAGACGAGCTAAAAAACAAAAAATTTACACAAAAACGTTTCACAGCAATTGGCGAGCGAGCATAAAATTATAGATTTGACATATCTGGCACAAAAAGCCGGCTTGTCAAATCTAAACTAAAAAATAAACTACTTTTTAGTAAAAATTTAAAGTATAATCAGAGAAAATTTCAAGGACAATCATGCAAGTAGGGATCAAGTTTTCAACCGCGATCCATGTAGTTTTAGCAGCTTGTTTTTTTAAAGACGAAAAAGTCACAAGCGAATTTATAGCAGGTAGCATAAACACAAATCCTGTCATAGTTAGGCGTCTGCTTGGCACTCTAAAGGCTGCAGGACTTGTGAATGTTGTAGCTGGAGTTGGTGGTGTGAGTCTTGCAAAAGAGCCAAAAGATATAACCCTCCTTCAAATTTTTAACGCAGTAAATGATAAAGAAAAACTTTTTAAGATCCACTCTGACTCACCTAAAGCCTGCCCACTTGGCGGCAAGATCGAGGGACTTTTAACCGGTCACTTTTTAAA